>CAITZN010000456.1 GCA_903896915.1 uncultured bacterium | reverse complement strand
GACCGGTTGCTGTATAATCATCGGCATGGCAACTGACGACCAGCGCTGCATTGGAGAATACCGATGACCGTTGCGAGTAGCTCATCCCGTTGACTACCAGCATGCCGTGACCAGATGAAGCGTTCACCACCTCACCTCCAGGGCACATACAGAACGTATACACACCTCTACGAATATTTCGATCGGTGTAGTTCAAAGAATAGGTGGCTGCCCCTAATCCTTTAAAAGGATAATATTTAGGCCCGTAGCGCATCCTATTGATAATTGCGGCAGGATGCTCGATCCGTACTCCGACAGAAATAGGCCGCTGTTCCATAGCAACCCCTTTAGCATGCAGCATCGCCACAGTATCTCGGGCAGAATGTCCCAAGGCTATAAAGATGCTTGATGATAAGTATTCCTTGTCGTTATTGATGACAACACCTGAAGCCACACCCTCTGAGATCAGGATATCGGTCATTTTAGAAATGTAATGTATTTCACCTCCTCTCTCGAGGACATAGGCTCTAATATTCTCGACTATTGTACACAACACATCTGTCCCTAAATGAGGCTTGCTGATGTATCCGATTTCTTCAGGAGCACCAAATTGAATAAACGTCTGCAACACCCTGTTTACAAAGCTTGTATTGTTATTTCTCCGGGAAAAGAGCTTTCCGTCGGAGTATGAGCCGGCGCCACCCTCACCAAATTGAATATTTGATTCTGGGTTAAGCTCCCTTGTTGTTATAAAACGTTGCACATCAGCGGAGCGTTCTTCGATCTTCTTCCCCCGTTCAAAGATTATCGGTTTAAGGCCGTATTCTATAAGCTCAAGAGCAGCAAACATGCCGGCAGGACCGAACCCTACAATTATCGGTCTCTCCTTCAGGGCTGCGACTTTCCGTGTTGCCTGCTTTTGTTCGTTGTAGATGGGAAAGTTTTGCTTATTGTCAAAACAAGCAGATATTCTGACAACAAGTGAGAGTTTGTAATAAAATTGTTCTTGATTACGCATGTCGAGTGCTTTACTCAAGATTTTCACAATGATGATACTGTCAGTGCTGAGGTGTAACAGTAGCGAGGCGGCTTTGATATGTTCATCCACCCCATCTTTTTCAATAGGGATGTACAAATCGCTCAGTACGATGTCCAATCTTCTTGCTCCTGTCAGTTGACTATTGCAACTGTTTATTAATAATAATAGCGACTTGAAGGGAAATCCGAGGAGAACAGGCTCCACCTGGACCAGAAATCGGGGTTTCGCTCTTTCCGGTTTTGCTACAAATGAGGAGTTCTCATTCTACGGACAGCGTTCCACAATGCTGGCAATACTTACCTTGAACATGCCGTAGCTGATTACAGTTTTGACACGCTTTGAATTGGGCAAACCCGCAAAATGGGCAAGCCTGGGCTCCGAGAGGTAGACGTTTACAGCATTGTTGACACTCTCCTTTTGCTATCCGACGCTCAGCCAGTTTCTCACGGGAAAAGAGCTTCTTCTGAAAAATATAAATCAGAAACAACGCAGCAACGATCGCAAGAGCAATAACGAGGTAGTGCCAAATTGCAACGAGCTTGAGCGATTCGAGGAATTCAATAAGCCTTTTTAATAACTTTTTAGGAATTATGTCGTAGACAGTCTCGATGATTTTACACAATATCGGGATGAACGAGACTCCCATCAAATGGGAAGAAACCAGGGTCTGGAGTCCTCTTGAATTTCTAATACTGCTACTGTTCCAGACATAAAAAACGGCGAGTAGCGGTAGCAGAAAGAGCATCTGCATCCCCAGTTTTTTGACCGGAAACCAGAAATTCAAGGTTCGCAGATCTGTTATAACCCTTTGTCGATCCTGTTCCTGAAGGCCTTGCAGTTTTTCCCAGAGCAGTTTAATTTTTGCATTGCTATTAATCGTTTGGTCAAGCGATACGATCCGGGTTTTCAGAATGTTAAGTGCGCTGGTTTTCTGTTGAAAATCCTCTTTTGTTGCACTGACCTTTGTTTGGTTTTCCTGCTTGGCTATACTTTCGAGCAAAGAGGTATCGTAAGCCCCTTTCAGGCTATCGATGCCACGTTGCAATTCCTTTGCCTCACGTTCGGATTTACTGCGGTCCTCGAAGGTGCTTACCAATACCTTGTCGACCTTGATTTGATCCAAAAGATCGGTATAGGAAATACAGACCGGGTGTCGTTCCTTTTTTTTCTCTTCAACCCGATAGTAACTGTTACTGGTGGAAATGATAATTTGGGAAAGGTTGTCCGTCCTGTTGGTGGGGTTCCAGTGGCGATTGATGACGATCTCCCGGCACGAACTGGGGATATAATCATCAGGGGAGGAAAGCTGACGAGTATGTTCGTAAAGACCATTGAAGATTGATATAAGAATAAAAATGTCGAGAAAAAGGATAATAACGAGTGCGGCTTTGCCCAGTGGCTGGTCATCGAGACTGGTTAGTCGTTTTCTCGTCCTGGCCAGTGTATCCTTGAATTTTTCACCCACACTCATGGATTTTTCCTTATGATATTAGTCGTGAGGCAAGGGGCTGTTGATCGTCCCCCTCCCCCTTTTAATGAACAGCCCAATAGTGGCAGATTGCCCGAGTCGTGCAACATAACTTGAATTCTTACAGATTATTTCATATTGAGAATTCCACATCTTTTTCCCGGAACCAACCAAAAACTTGCCAACCAACTGAGCAATCGAAACCTATGAACAGATCCTACCGAAGAACATCTCTACAGTCGTTTATCGTTGCGGCGCTTGCCCTGATTGTTGTCCTCTGTGGATGCGCAAAATCACCCCTTGAAACAGAAGTAGGCACCTCACAACACCATCTTGTTGTTTTAGGAGATCCGCATCTGCCAGGGAGAGACCTCGAAAACAAAAAACAGGTTTTGCAAACTATCAATTCCTGGAAAGACGTTGAAATGGTGATAGCGGTTGGCGATATCTGTGAATATTTCGGCACCGATTCCGAGTATAGGGCCGCGAAGGACTTTTTTAGCACCTTACATAAACCGTTGTATCCTATTGCCGGCAATCACGATTACATCTACGAGAGTCCTGCCGATCCCGACAGCAACAAGCTGAGCATGAACTCGCAGACCTCGCGGCAAACAAAGCTGCGCCAATTCCAAAACACCTTCGGCCTCGCCAAACACTTTTACAGCAAAAATGTAGGAGGATATCTGCTGGTTTTTCTCTCGGCAGATCACGAGAGCTTTCTTTCCGGGATGTCTGAGGAGGAAATCACCTGGCTTCGTACAGAATTGGCAAAGAATCCTCAAAAACCCACCATTATTATTTTTCATGGGCCATTAAAAGGAACCCTGCACGACTATAGAAGTTTTGTCAACACCCCTAATTACATAGCTCAGCCAGTTGAAACTTTACATGAAATACTGATGAACAACCCTCAAGTGTTTCTCTGGGTTTCGGGTCATACCCACACATCCCCGTTGGAAGAAAGCTATGCATCGCCCGTAAATGTTTATGCAGGACGTGTCACCAATATCCACAACAAAGACATTAACCGTGGGACGATCTGGACAAACTCCCTGTTTCTCTACCCTGACAGGGTGGTGGTGAAAACATTCAATCATCAAGAGGGGAGATGGCTTCCTCAATTTGATCGCACCCTCATGCTACCGAAACTGTGAGGTTACTGGCTTAACGAAAACTCCTCAAAAACCGTCTGAATAGGGATGGCAAAACCGAGGCCCTCGGATTGTGTGAGTTTAATGGTGTTAACACCGATGACAAGGCCACGCTCATCGATCAACGGGCCGCCACTGTTTCCAGGGTTGATCGGCGTATCGGTCTGGATATACACCTCATTGGTATCTTTAAGCTGACGGTATCCGGAAAAGATTCCAGAGGTCACCGTGTTACGCAGTCCGGCCGGATTACCGATGGCATAAACTTTATCACCTTGGTGCAGCATTTTGTTTTTAGGGACCCGCTGGAGAACGGTTGGCTTGGCAGAATAGACTTTCAAGAGCGCCAGATCCCGCTCAGAGCTGACCTGGGAAGACTGGATGGTGTGTTCACTGCCATCAGCCATAATTATCTTGATGTCCGAGGTCGACACAGGCCTTTCTTTTTCCTTTAATCGTGCCTCTTCCCCTTCTTGAACCGGCAATATCTTGGCCAACCCCTTTTCACTTTCCTGGATGATAATGATCAGTTGTCGACGTGATGGCCCATCTTCCATCTGTCGTAACCGACGACGCATATCAGCGATTTTTTCCTGCTCAAGGTTAATTAATTTACGGCCTGTTTCGACTTTGTGGCGCATCTCGTCCAATTGGCTCCGGTCCGGAGCCACCACATGTTTATTGGTAACTATAGCGGTCTCGGTTATAAAGAAACCGGATCCCTTCACCCACGGAGTTTCAATTGACACGGTTCCATTTCTTGCGTTCTCAATAGGATTGCCTCTATTTACTGCCGAATCAGCGGCTCGGACCGCCTGTTGCGTTGATGGCGGCACTGCCTGTGGCGGGAGTGATGGTGTCTTTTTTTCGGCCACATCACCAATAGAAGGTGAAACAGGTTTGGCCACTATGTTCTGCTTGTTGCCACCCGCAAAATAGTAGGTCAATGCTGCCGTTACCAGTACGAGGATGCAAGCCGAGGCGAGCCGTGATCCGAGCCCCATACTGATGCTCTGTGGTTTTGGATCTTTATGATCCGTCAGTTGCTCCTGCTTACGTTCCTGAAGGCGCTCGAATTTACCAAAAAGCAAACCACAAGCCTCGCATTCCTCATGGCTGGCCTGTTGGTGAAAACATTTCGGACAACTAATTATAACTGGAGCCTTCTTTGCCATTATTCCTTACCTGGATTCATGAACAATCTTTCTTGGCGCTGGACCTTGTGTAACTGCTTAACAACAGCTCAACTTTAGCCGAAAAAACAACCGAATTCATCGCGTTCGACCAGTTCGAGAAAATCCTCCACCAGTCGCACCTCAGGGTTTGCATCATAACGATGCCACTTCAAGTCGCTACGCTGCCAAAAAACCCGCCAGCATTGACGGGTTTTGACATAGGTTGCTTTGGCGATGGCTATTTTAATTTTTTCTTTAGGATTGATCCAGACTGGACGAATCTCAAATATCTCAACACTCTGCCCGTCTTGGCGAAAACTTAAATCAACATTCTGGCGAATGTGCTTTTCAGGACGGTGTTTTTCGACAAAAGCAGCGACCAGTTTTTTGGTTCGTTTCAGTTCAAATTCACTCAGACTCATGGGTTTCTGACTCTTGGCAGGGTATGTTTTTGTTCAAAAAAAGAGATGCGGAATAAAGACAAAAAGACCGATCAGGACCGATGCCATGGCCGCCACCAAAACTCCGAAGGCTGACACGTCTTTAGCTTTGCCTAACCGTTGCCGCTGTTCCTGTGAAATTTCGTCGGCGAGCAATTCGATGGCAGTATTCAGTGCCTCCATAGCCCAGACCAAAGCTATCGCCAGGATGAGCAACGCCCATTCCAGGCGCGAGACTCGCACTATCACCGCCCCGACCACCACCAGAACCGTTGCAACAGTGTGAATCCAGGCGTTATGCTGGCTAGTTAACAGAACCCGACCGCCCGCCAGGGCAAAGGTGAAACTCCTAGCCCGCTCCTTATATGAGAAGCGTGATATTTTACGATCACTCTCCGATTCCATACCAATTCCATCGTTTTCCGGCACGTTCAGTCGTTTTCCCAAAAAGGGTAATCGGTGTATCCAACTGGTCCGGGAGTATAGAAGGTAGCCGAGTTGGGAGCATTAAGTGGAGCACCGGCATTGATCCGCGCAGGTAGATCGGGATTAGCAAGAAATGCAGTACCAAAAGCTACAGCATCGATTTGACCCGATGCAATGGCCGCTTCCGCCTCTTCTGCGGTATAACCCATGTTTGCAATCAGCACACCCTGATAGAGATCGCGCACTGGAGTCACAACATCGCCCTGTTGCTGGCCAAAAAAATCACTGCGCATCAGGTGAAGATAAGCCAACCCGAAATCGTTGAGTCGGGTTGCCAACCAGGAGGCAAGGGCGACAGGGTCGCTGTCGATCATACTGTTGAAACTGTTAAGTGGCGAAATACGCAGGCCGACACGGTCACTACCCCAAACGGAGCACACCTCAGCCAAGACTTCCAGAAGCAAGCGGGCCCGGTTTTCGATAGGACCACCATAGTGGCCAGTGCGCTTGTTCGAGCCATCGCGAAGAAACTGATCCAACAGGTAACCGTTAGCCCCGTGTACCTCGACTCCATCAAAGCCTGCTGCTTTAGCCCTCTTAGCAGCTTCCCCGAATCCGACGACAATGCCGGTCAGTTCTTCATCGCCTAGTTCCCGTGGTACGACGTAGGGCTTCTTGCCTTCCGGGGTCCGCACAGTGTCATCAGTGATCGCAATCGAGCTGGGGCCAACCGGTGTTATCCCATTATTAAGAAGTGGGTGGCAGGCACGACCACCATGCCAGAGTTGGAGGAAAATACGGCCACCGGCACGGTGTACAGCTTCGGTGGTTAGCTGCCAGCCATTGACCTGAGATTCTGAATAAATGCCAGGCTCCATCCAAAAGGCCGAGTTTTTAGCCATGACCATAGTGGCCTCGGCGATGAGCAAGCCCGCACTGGCCCGCTGTGCGTAATACTCGGCCATAAGCGGTGTGGGGATGTGCTCCTTTTCCGTGCGGCACCTGGTGAGCGGGGCCATAAGTATACGGTTAGGCAACGTAAGAGCGCCGCACTTAAGGGGCTTAAACAGATTTCGCATAACAAAAACCTCCCTTTCTAAAACTTTGTCTACCTCTACTCAACGATAAACGACTCGTTCGATGCAGAACATTGTGACGACCCAATAACTAGAGAAAAAAATACATCTTAAAAGTAGAGTAAACTTAGAGGACACCGGCACCGCTTAAACATGTATGAGTAGCTGTAAATTATCTTCAAGTTTATTAAAATTGTGCGGCAAAGGCAAGGGGATAGCAGGAGCCGTAGATATCTCGATGAGCGAAATGCAGTAAAAATGCTACAAAGACTGTCAACGGCTGTATCCAAAGGCAAAACCAAAGTCCCTCGACGTCTTCCCTAATTAAAGATTGCCGGACATTCTGCAAATATACTTTCCAATCAATTCAAGCCGGTCCTATCTAGCATGGAGCACGCCAACCCGAAAGAGCCACCGCTGCAACGGATATGCCGAGAACAGCAGCAGCAGGAAGGTAGCTCCCAACATCAGCCAGTGCGGCAGCACTTCAGTTACCGTGCCAATCGTAGCCACAGCAGAGATGCCGAGCGAGAAGTAAAGGGCATCGAGCATCAAGCCGCAGAGGACACTGACCACCGAGAGGGATACCAGATAGAGCAAGGTCCCCTTTTTTCCTAAGATTTTTATGATAACGGCCAGGGCAGCGATGTTAGTTGCCGGACCAGCTAAGAGAAAAACCAGGGCTGTACCGGGGCTGACCCCTTTGACAATCAAAGCCGCAGCAATTGGTGTTGAGGCGGTTGCGCAGATATACATAGGAATGCCAAAGAGCAGCATCAAGAGCATCGATCCAATGCCACCACCTAGATGCTGGGCAATTAAGTCGTCTGGAACTAAAACCGTAATAAAGGATGCAATAACGATACCGACAAAAAACCAACCGGCAAGGTCCCCCCAGATATCGGTAACAGCGTATCGCATCCCTTGCTTAAACGATGCCCACGAACCAGTCTTCGTATTTTGGACCTCACAACTGCAATCATTCTGGCAACCGGTTGTTCGTAATGGCATAATTTTCAGGGACCGTAGCGGTTCGACAACACCTTCCCGATAAGCAAACAGATTTTCCATGAGCCCGGCAGTAAAGGCAGAAATAAAGGCAGCGAGTGGCCTGGCAACCGTCATGATAGGGTCAAGCAGTGCCCAGGAAAGGGCTATGGAATCAACACCTGACTCAGGCGTTGAGATAAGAAAGGCAGCTGTGGCGCCATTGTTTGCGCCTTGTCGCTTCAACTGCGCGGCTGCAGGCAAAACACCGCAGGAGCAGAGGGGAATAGGAACGCCCAGAAGGGCCGCCTTAAACACAGAAATGAATTTACCTTTTCCCAGGT
>CAITZN010000455.1 GCA_903896915.1 uncultured bacterium | reverse complement strand
GGCGACGGAGTCAATGATGCTCCCGCCTTGGCCCAGGCGGATACCGGCTTTGCGCTGGGCAGCGGTACCGATGTGGCTATCGAAAATGCCGATATCACCCTGACCGGTGATTCTCTCCTGCTGGTCGCCACCGCCATCGCCATTTCCACCGCCACTATCCGCAATATCAAGCAGAATCTGTTTGGCGCCTTTATCTATAATATCATCGGCATTCCGTTGGCTGCGGGTTTGCTCTATCCTTTCACGGGTTGGCTGCTGGAACCCATGTTCGCCAGCGCTGCCATGGCGCTCTCCTCGGTGACTGTGGTCACCAATGCCAATCGTCTACGCTATTTCCGGCTGCGGTGAGATCGAGCGGGGACTGTCACAGAAGGGGGCCGGTCAGGCGCAGTGGATCGTCTTAACGCTTCCGTAACAAGAACAATAAACACAGCAGTCTCAGTGTTCCACTCTCATTCGCATTTCATGCCGCCGTTTATCCAGGCTGCAACTTGCTCTTTCCATTCATCCATGCCGCCCTTGACCATATCTGCTTCCTTCTTTTTAAAGGGCAGGTTGCCGCTCTTCGGAGTGGCACCTTCTATGCCCCAAAGTACTCGCACGTCGGAGAGAAGATGCGTTTCTATTTGTCTAGCGAGCAAAGCTTTGCTTTTGAATTCGGCATGTAACGTTTCCTTGGTTTTCTCACAGGTCGCCTTGGCGTCCATACCCGAGGTGTAAAGCCCTGGTTGAGCGAACCACTCTGAGCTGTGCTCAAGCCCGGTTACGTCCGGGGTATGGCAGGAGGTACAGTTATTCACGTCGAGACGACTGGCATGGGTAGTTATGGAAAGGCCATTTTTTGCTTTCTCATAAAAATCGTGGCAATTAGTACATGATTTAGCCTGAAATTTAGCGTAGAGCTTGGCGCTGAACAGGGAATCATCCGCATGGGTAACACCAAAAACAAGGGGCAATAGTAGAGACAAGGCGTATGGAATGATTTTATTGAACATTTGTTCTTCACCCTCCCAGGAATATGTGATTATTGCTTACGCGAAAAATTAAAACAGCCAGCACTTTCCATTGCTGTAGAGTTAACTGTTCAGAGATATTTAACAATATTGATTGTTGAGTGAAATGCCCTTGCTGCACATGAATTCGCATTTTCGACGATCTGTTCAACTACCAGCTTCTGTTATTGTGTTTTGAGATTGCCGTCAAACGTAATGTCGGTGACGTCAGGCGCGGTCTGTTCGGCGCTCATGTCCGTCATGGCTTTGCAGGAGAGTGCGCCCGACACCGCCTGTGCCGTAACATTGACAACGGAGAAATCACACTTCGTTTTGTTTGCTGACACCTTGGATACGCCGTGAGCTTTGGTCTTGACCACAAAGCCTGAGATAAGGCGAGGGTCGTCCTTGCCGAGTTTGGGCATAGAGGTAAACGTTAGCTCCAGTTTGTTCTCCTGCTTGGCATCGATATACTTAAGCGATACGAGGAACATATCAGGCATTGAGGTGTCAATCGAGATGTGGTTGAGGGGCAGGGTAAAGTCTGTCCCGCCGTGTTTAAAAGAGACCTGCCCTAGGCCGTTTGCCGTCGGCAGGGCGGCCGGCTGACCCCAACCGGCCGGTGGTGCGAAATCCGCTGCAAAAGAAAGAGAACAGATCAGCGTAAGTGACAGCAGGGTAATCAGCATTGGTTTCAGCATAGCACTCCTCTTTTTGTTTTTTTTAAACAGAACCGATACCGCCTCAAAAAGCTGTATCGGTTTCTATGAACTTCTAATTTATTCCAAACCAACTTGGTTCTTGGTTGTCTTAACCCTTGAAGTTGCATCTTATTACTTGTCGCTTGTGCAACCCTTTATGCCAAGCGCGTCTGTTGTTTGCTCGGGCTGTCAGGCAATGGCCGACAACTATAAGCAATAAATCGATCTGTGTACCAGGAAACTTCGTCTTCTTAGCATAACTCCATGCCAATTTCACCCTGCCCTGATTGGTTTTGAAAGAGCACCGCAGGCAAAAGCTATTCCGGGTGCTGTACCTTAAGCGTCATGTCCAGTGTAAGCGTCTTGGTGTCTCCGTCCTTGATCCAATCATTGAAAGTCGAGATATACTCGGCATTGTGATTGGTGTTCGCCCCTAAGTAGCGGGCGCTGCTGACCCGGATAGATGCCAGGTGCCAGCCGTCGCCGAGCCAGCCCTCGTTGCGGATGGTGATCGAAGAGAGCTGCCCCAGGTCGGCGCTCGGAATGGTCACATAGTCGGTATTGCCCTGCTCCATCCGGCCGCTGTAGTAACCCAGATGAATCTCACCCGTATTCACCGTGATCGTCGCTTGCCCCCGGCTACCGTTCAGGCTGAAGGTCAAGTCGCCGTCCGTCCCGGCGGCATATACGTCGCTCGTCACGATCTCAAGCCCGTAGGCCTCATTCGCCGGTTGGAACGGATTGTCCTCCCGGGTCGCGAGACGAATTTCCGCATGTTGACTCACGACCACCAGCAGGTCATCGATGAAGGATGGATCGAAATTACGACTTCTCGGATCGAGAAAGAAGGCGTCGGGAATGATACCGTCGACTCCTCTGTTGATGAACGAATGCTCTGATTTCTGGGAGTTCAGGACGTAGACGTACGTGACCACTTTTGGGAATCCTGTGGTGGCACGGTTGAAGGCGGCAAGGTCGATGGCTCGCGGCAGATGGAGTCCGGGCCCGACGCTGCCGTCGCCATAGCCGATGTTGCCGAAGTAACCACGATTGAAGAAAAACTGGTTGGTGACAGTCGCGTCGTTCTCCTCATCGATCATAACACCTTCGCGCGGCCCGAGTTGGTCGAGAATGTTGTCGAAGATTGCGCCGTCTGAGCGTTCTGCGACGCTGAGAATGACATTCACATTTATGCCATCGAAATTGAGATGGTTACGGACGGAATCTAGGATCTTCGGGCCGTTTTCCGCCAGTGCGGTGGAAGATTTGATGTCAAAGACGATCAAGGCGAGATTCGGATAAGTGATAGCCAGCTGGTGCATCCCGTCGAGGTATTGATCGAGAGTCAGGGGAACACGGGGCGTGGTCAGGTAGTGATCGTGATACACCACAATTCCGGATGGGTTTGGGGTAAACGGTTCCTCAGCCAGGTGAGAGCCGGAGGGCAGGACCAGGAGATCAGGTTCGAGGGCGTTGGCTCCATGTTTCAGGGCCAGTTCTGCTTCCTCCAGTGTGTTCGTATTATGGGCGACCACATAAAAGGGCCGCGGGGCAGCACCGTTGAGGGGGGTGTCTTCAGCCCAGGCGAGACCAGTCGTATGCAAGAGAAAGCCCAGCATTATGACCATCGCTACGGCCTGATTCCGGCAGTGATGAGCCCCTTGACGAGTGTTTGCATTGTCTGCGGGGGCCGGGATTACGCTGCGCTTGCAGGCGGCGATGAACCAAGATAGGTTAGGCAACGGCAAATGCCTCCAGGGTTGAAGCAAGAATTATTGTGAATGAACTTTGTTCCAGGCGCAATGGTTAAGTTGTGTTCCTTCTGTAACTACCCGCCTGCCAGTGTCTCTCGTCATTTCAAAAAAGGGGTTTACGGATGGACACTCTCTAAGAGAAGAGATATTATGCCGCCTGCATGATAAAATAAGAAGTGTTCTTACGCTTTGTCAGGCACCCCTGCCTCGCATTATATTTTTGGGAAGCAACCGGCTCCTGAAAAGCAGCAAAATTATTAACCACCATTGAGTCCAGTAATCTTGCTCCTTTGCCAGCAGACTTTCGCAGGAACGAGTCGGCAAGGAGTTTTCTCGCAGGAAAGGAAAATATTGCCATGAATACACTCTTTGCCAGGATCACCTATATTTTTGATCCGCTGCAATCTTTTTACGAGCATGAACGGCTGTATCGAAAGATTTCGGTCTTGCTGGTCTTTTTGTTTCTCTGCAGCTTGGCTGCAATCGAACTGAACCGGCAGGGTCTCCTGCCCGCAGACTTGGCTGCGCTGGTGTCGACGAACCATTTCTTTGCGGTGCATGCGGCCTTTACCGTCATTCTCATTCTGGAGGTGATCAGTCTAATCTTTGTCCTGCCCTGTTCCTTTTCCAAATCACTGGGCAAACAGTTCGAAATTCTCTCCCTGATCCTTATCCGGAATGCCTTCAAAGAATTATCGTATTTTTCCGAGCCGCTCACTTATCTGGGCAACGAGGACAAGGTGCTGCATATTTTGGCGAGCGGTTTTGGGGCGTTGCTGGTTTTCGTCCTGCTGGGAGTCTATTACAAGATCCAGAAACGGAGCGAAGAGGACGGCCGCCACATGGATCTATATGGCTTTGTCGCCTCGAAAAAAGCGATTTCTCTTCTGTTGTTGTTCTCGTTTCTCCTTATGGGGGTCTATTCGGCCTATCAGACCCTTGTGGGGGTGGAACATCCTGATTTTCTGCACGGTTTCTACACCCAGTTGATCCTTACCGACATCCTCATCGTCCTGGTTTCCCAGTGCTTTCACCCTTCCGCCAAGATGATTTTCCGTAACTCGGGCTACGCCCTTTCAACCCTGATGATCCGCATCGCCTTGATCGCGCCGGTCTATTACAATGTTCTCCTGGGGGCTGCAGCGATGGTTTTTGCTATCCTGTTGACGCTGACTAGCCAGTATCTCTTCCAGCAGCAGAAGAGGTGAAAGGGGATGGTTAGCGGGGGGGTGGTTACCCTGCAACGCGTGGCCCAGGCCCGGGATTGTCAACGTGGCAGTCAGGCCCAATCTCCGTTCTTCTTGGCTCCTGTTTTTCCTTTCTGACCCGGTCTTTATTTTTTCTGCAACAGGCTGGCGAGGCTCGCAAAAGGGTTGTGGGTAGTTGTGGGTCCTTTGTTCCGGTCGGCATCTTCGGTGGGCAGCCATGCGGCGTCCAGGTCGCGGGAGTGTTCGTTGTCGTGGCAGTAGAGACAGAGCATTTCCCAGTTGCTGCCATCGGGTGGGTTGTTCTTGAAATTGTGGTCTTTATGATGCACCGTCAGCTCACGTAAATTCTTGCCGGAAAAATCACGCCCGCAACTGGCGCAGACCCATGGCAGGATCTTCAATGCTCGTTCCCGGTATTCTATTTTTTTCATGTTGTTATCTCTCGTAAGGCATTTTGAAGCTATCCCCTTGAAACTCAAGAATCTTTTTTCGTCACTGGTGCAGGTTTTTTTTCCTGATGGTTTCCTGCTGGCGGCGGCAGCTGTGGCTGCCAATTGAGCCATTCATCCTTGACCTTGCCGGCTAGCTGAAAGTGTGTGCCGGGGGCAGCTGGCACCCCAATCTCGCCATCCTCTGGAGTCGCCAGGGCAACCCCGCCCGTGAGGATGGCCTCCATGGATTCAGTGCTGACGGTCATGCCGCTGAGGACGCCGCCGCTGAGCTTGATGCCGCTCGCGTTCCAGAATTTGGTCCCGGAGTAGATCAGTTTGGTATAGGCCGGTTCGATATTGGCGGTGAGCCAAACTTCCTGCGCCGTGGGCGACAGCCGGGAGCCAGTGATCTGACCAACCTTGAGCTGCCGGTAATAGACAGGGCTACCTTGTTTCAGGGATCCCTGAGTAGAGGTCTCCAGAACAATATTGAGTCCGGTCGACGGTTGCGAGGTGTCAGCAGCCGGGGCAAAAACCGTGAAATCGGTGCGCGGTTGCCCTGATCCGGCGCGAACATCGATATAGGCCCCGGTGAGCATGGTTTCGAGATTGCGGATGCCGGAGATGCTTACCTCGGGCCTGACCAGGCGGAGTGCAGTCTCCTTGCGGAACAGCCGGGCCATCTCCCTAGGCACGCAGGCCTCGCCATGAACACCTTCATCGGCTGGATCGAGGCTGACGGCAGTCACCTTGCCGATGCTGATTCCCTGATATTTAATCTCGGTGTTCTTGGTGATGCCCTCACCGCTGCTGAAATGCAGGGTCAGGCGTAGGGCATCGGCATTGACGGCCGCTTGCAGCGATTCGTAGAGCGGGAAGGTGTGTTCCGAGCGGACCGGTTCGCCCTTGTCACCGGTGAAAAAGGAGATGCCGCCATTGACCAGAGCGTCAAAGGGTGCGGTCTCCAGGTTGACGCCTTGTAGGGAGGCGTTGACCTTGAAACCGGAAAAGGTATAAAAACGGGAAGCGCTGGTGGCCAGATCCCGGTAGCCATCCTTGAGAAAGATCTGGATAATCGTATCGCGACGGTTTTTGGCCAGATCGAAACCGAGAATTTCACCCACTTTGATATTATTGTAAAGAACCGGCGCGCCGATGGTCAGCGGCGGCGCTTTGGCCGTGAGCAGTTGGAGCCGCAGGCCTTTTAATTCCAGTTCCGGCACGCTTTTGACCGCGTCATTGTAGGAGGCATGGAGCTTGAAAGTGCTTTCCGCTTCCGCAGGAGGGCTCGACGTGCCCGGCTTGAGCGGTGGATTTGCAAAAGCTACCCCGCCGGCCAGCAGGGATTGGACAGAACCGAGATTAACCTGGAGGTGCGAGAGGCTGGCATCAACCTTGAGGCCTCCAGCATTCCAAAACACGGTTTTTTTAGTGATCAATTCGTTGTAGGGATGCTGCATGTTCAGGCGAATGAAAACGGCATCGCCTTTGGGCGCAAGGGTGATATTGGTGACCTCGCCGACAGCGATCTGTTTATAGAGAATCGGCGCTCCTATGACCAGGCCGCCGCTGTCAGGAGCCTTCATCGTATAATTGACGCCGGGACGGATGGTTGAGGCTGGCTTGGGACCGACCTCTTCGGCAAACTGTGTCCGTTGGTTGCCCTCGCCGATTTCAAAGGTGATATACGACCCGGTGAGAAGCGTTTCCAGGTTTTTGACACCAGTGATCTGTACCTGAGGGCGAATGACCCAAAACCGGGTCCGTTCTTTGAGGATCATCTCCGCCCTCGGGTCGAGGAGAATGGTTGCGGTGACAGTGTGCAACTCGTCTTTGTTGATATCGATACTCTTGACCACCCCGCTTTTCATTCCCCGGTACATCACCTTGGTCTTGCCTGCCACAATTCCTTCGCCCGAGGCCAACTGCAAGGTCATGGTGATGCCGTATTGGGCATCTTCAAAATCTTTATAGAGGTTAAAGGTGCTGGTGTTGTTGGCTGGATCCGTTTTTTCCAGAGAAGGGGGGGTAGCGCAGGTGATGCCGCCGTAGATGAGCGAGGCCAGCGACTCGACGTTCACAGTTAGTCCACTCTGGACGTCGCCGGTCAGGTTGAGGCCGCTGGCATTCCAGAAACGGGTCCCGGTGCGGATCAGGTGGGCGAATCGCGCCTCAATATAGACCTTGAGCTGAATTTTACCGTTTTCCTGGAGGGAGTAGTCCTCAAGGTAGCCTATCTGCAGATTTTTAGTGTAGATATTGGAACCCCGCTGCAACGAAGAGAGGGTGTCGGATTCCAGGGTGATATGGAGACCGGGGGTGGTGTTGTCGAGCGGTGGGGGTGCGGGCAGACCTTCGAAACTGGTAGTGGTGTTGGTGGAACTGCCCTTGCGCATGCCCAGGTACGAACCACCGAACAGGGTTTCCAGGCCGCTGACCTTACCGGCTGAGACTTCCGGTTTAACGACCCAGAAGGCTGTGTCTTCGACCAGGGCGCTCCGGGCCTGGCGCTCCATGGTGATGACTAGGTTGACGCCCTGCATCCCTTCGTCAATGTGCAACCGTTTGACGGTGCCGACCGGAATGCCCTTGACGATGACCTTGGTCTTTCCAGGAGTAATGCCGGTGGCATCTTGGAAATGAACGGTGATTTCGATCCCGGCATCCCGGATATTGGTAAAGAGCAGCCAACCGCCGATGCAGAGGGCGACCAGCGGGAGGATCCAGATGGGAGAGATGCTGCGGCGTTTACGAATGATAGGTTTTTCCATGGGTTTCTTGTTGGTTCGGAGCTACGGCAGCCGCGTCCCAGAGAAGTCTGGGATCAAAGCTTAGTGCCGCGAACATGGTTGAGAGGACGACGCCAGTAAAATAAAAGGCCGCAGGGGCGGCACTGATGGTAGAGAGGAAACCGAATTGCGCCAGGGAGCAGAGTAGGGTGATGACAAAGATATCGAGCATTGACCAGCGCCCGATGAATTCGATATAGCGGAACATGATGGCCTTATGGCGCAGCCAACTCCGCCAGCGAAAATGAATGGAAAGCAGGATGATGACCAGGCCGATGATCTTGAACAGAGGAACCAGGATCGAGGCGATGAAAATGACCAGGCCGATGCCGTACGAGCCTTCCCTGAAAAAATAGAGAATGCCGTCCATGATGGTGGAGCGGTCGGGAACACCAAAATGCTCAACTTCCATGATCGGCAGCAGATTCGCCGGTACCGTGAGGATACAGGCGGTGAGAATCAGGGACCAGGTGCGGGCGATGCTGTCAGCCTTTCTTGGGTGGAGCCGGTGGCCGCAGCGCGGGCAGTCGGTGCGGCCGCTGACTGTGGTGTAATCAGCGGGCAGCAGTTTGTGGCAGCTATGGCAGAGCAGAAAATTACCCTTCTCAAGGGGTATGTTTGGAGTCGCTGATTCTATCTCCCCGTGCAAGGATGAGGATGGCCGACTCACTCTTTCCATCAACGACCAGAAAAGCTCCTGGTCGATAACCGTGTGGGCTGAGATGGTGGCGAGGACCAAACCTACAAAACAGAAAAAACCCGGATTGAGGGTGACGGCCGCTGTGTGCGACATCTTGACAATGGTGATCAGCACGCCAACGAGGAAGACATCGGTCATCGCCCATTCGATCAGATGGTGATACATCCGGAAAAATCGAGGCATCCATGCCGCCTGCCATCCACGGATCAATCCTAAGGTGATGAGCAGCAGGCCGGAGAGGATCAGCAGCGGGAAGACCAGGGTCGTTAGCGCTACCGTTATGCCGATGACATACTGTCCTTGGTCAAACATGCTCAGGCATGCCTGTATGATCGAACTTTGGGTGTCGATGCCAAGGACCGAAAAGCTGAGCAGCGGCAGCATGTTGGCCGGCATGTAGAGGCAGAGGCCGGTCAAACTCAGGACCATGGCTTTTTGGATAGTATTGTGTTTGTATCGATATAATTGTTGTGAACAACGTGGGCAAACGGCAATCTGGTGCGGCTCTGGAGTAATAGATTGCAGGATGAGGCTACAATCGGGGCAGACGGTCACGGTTGCGGCCGGGATATCGGGGGTGGTGTTGGACGGGGTTCCCATGGCATCAGCAACTGGCGTCGTGTGGTGCGTAAACATCCTGCTGCCTGAGACTTTGCGCAGTGGCACGGGAGCGTTGTGGATATTCTGCACCGTTGTGGTTATGGTGTTTGCAAACTCGATGCATGTATGATTAACCCGATGTACTCTTGCTACGGTTGTAAAAATGTCGACAATCTCGGGATTGTCAGGGGGCCATGGCGGCAGCATGACGCTGATGGCTGTTTAGGGGTTCTCTAAGTATTTTTCGGGAATATACAGAGCTTGTGCAGCACATACAAGCTCATCTCATCGTGCTCTTCGAATTCTTTGGTAAAAAGGGTGTGATAGGGG
>CAITZN010000454.1 GCA_903896915.1 uncultured bacterium | reverse complement strand
CGGCGAGGTTGCGAAGGCAGCGGAAAATGAAGACCGGGACAAGATCAAGGTCGGGCTCAAGAAAATCGCCAAATTGCTGGCTACCGGCAATAAGCAGTATCCGCAGGCATTTTCCGGCCTGACCAAGGCCTTTAATGCCGTGCAAAAAGCCTCCGACGACGACAACATGGAAGAGATCAAGGCGACTCTCGAAACCGCCATCGCGTTGTTGCCCGGCCGGTAGGGCGCTTTGCGCAGGTCTGCGGGGCTACGGGTCTGCGGGGTTACGGGTCTGCGAGGTTACGGGGCTGGGGGTTGTCCGTGCCGTCCGTGTAGGTCCGTGTTTGTCGGTGTCTGTCCGTGTGTCCGTGTTCTCCCCGGCCGGGTCTGAGAAAACCAGGAGCCCTTTATGCAATCCAATAATTTGCTCTGGTGGGTGATTCCGCAGGAACTTGCAGGAATGCCGATGCCTTATATCCATCCGGCTCGTCGTGGTCAACGAGGTGGCCGGCTCGATGAATTCGATGACGAACTTCCCATGCTTTACCGGGAAGGGATCCGTTCGGTGGTCTGTTTGCTCAACATTGAATCGGATAAATTTGTATATGAATCGGCCGGCTTTGCCTTCCTCTGCAGTCCAATGCCAAATTATCAACCACCCGGAATGGATCAAGCAAAGAGAATCATCGCATTCATGCAACAGGCCCCCAAGGCCATTGCCGTCCATTGTGAAGGCGGCATCGGCCGGACAGGAACGATCCTCGCCGCCTATCTGATTCATAGCGGACATTCTGCCGCCGAGGCCATTCAACGGATTCGGTCGGTCGAACCAGCCGCCATAGAAACAAGATCCCAGGAGGAGTTTCTTCACACGTTTGAGTTGACTCTCAAGAAATAAGGTCCACGTTTTGCCAGTAAACGAGTATTTCATTTGACCATGATTTAAGAGGCCGTCAACCAGCGTTGGCGATGAAATCTTATAAAATGAACAGATAGCACATTCCAGATTGGCTTGAGCGAGAGGTGATTGAGCGGGATCGAAGGGAGCCAAGGATCTTGCTGTGTGGCCTATTGCCAGCGACTTGGAATTACGACGGAGACCATCGCTGAAGTAGCGAAGAGCGCGCTTGCCTGTCCGCCTAAACCAGGTTTATTTATGACAACGGGGCTACGAGGCTGAAGAGTCGCAGGCGTACCGGTATTTCCGGGAACCGGGACATTGTAGAGGAATGAGCATGAATCTTCAACTCCTTTTCGCCGGGTTTGTTTTCACGGCATTGACGTTCTCCGCCCGGTCGGAATCCGTTTATGACCGGCCGCCGGCATACGATGTCAAGATGCAGCTTCAAGATGCCTGGTCGCTGGGCGAATTGGTGGTCCAGGGGACAAGCGGGAAACGTACCATCGCGGTGGAACAAGTGCTTTTCGGCAAATCTGCGGAACTGACCGAGACCAAGCACGATATCGCCATGGGGTCAACTCCCGGCATCGCCTCCGGGATTCGCGGGGTGTGGTTCCTCGTCAAGGGTCCCGACGGTTATGTGTCCGTCAATCCTGGCGGCAAGGCTATTTCTCTGGAGACATTCAAGGCTCTGCCATCTCCAGCCACCCACTGGACAACCCAGAAGGGGTTGACGGTCAACCAGCCTGACAAACGCCATTTGAACCATTGCTATGTCAAGCCTGAAACCAAAGATCCTGTCCGGCATGGTCCCTGGGTGTTTTTAACCCCCATTGATGTTGAAGTCGGACTGTTTCTCCATGGAGAACAGGAATTCTCCCTGAAACTGGATTCCATGGGATGCATCAAGAGGATCAACCGATATCCCAAGGTTGGTTATGGGTTTTATCTTGAATATGACAACTACGATCGTCTCGTGGAATTCGGTCATTTCAACGATCGCAAACGGCATGGACTTTACAGGCGCTACTATGCTGACGACCCCGATCAACTCCGCGAAGAAAAGCAGTTCACCAATGGTGTCGTCGATGGCCGTTGGCGGAAATGGAATGAAAAAGGCGAGATCATCTATGACCAGACCTTTGAAATGGGGCTTGTGCCGCCGGTGGTTCACTACCAGGGAAAAGAACCTGGCCCCATCGTCATTCGCCGGGACGAGAATGGCGCAACCTATTCCATGCATCCCGTAGTCAATGGCATCAAAGTCGGCATGACCGTGCAAGAAGTGTCGGATCTGCTCAAAGTCGATTTCTCGCCAACCGGAGGATTGATGTTCCTGTTCTATCAGCGGGACCAGTATCTGTCCGTGAGCTTTAAAGACGGGAAAGTCAGCGTCCTCCATACCGGACACAATGGAGTCTGTCTTGGGCTACGGCGCGACATGAACTGAACTGTGGATGCAGGCAATGGCGTGGCCGACGATCTTGTCACTCGTTCACCAAGCACCATTCCGGCCGCCATGGTTGCCAGCGTAGGGCGGTGCGATGCGGTTTCTGGCCCCCTCCTTCTTCTCTTGCCGCAATTTTATAACTCTTCTACCACCCTCTATAGCTGGGCCACCGGGTGGCCCTGAGACAATTGAGAGAGACTTGCCCATGG
>CAITZN010000453.1 GCA_903896915.1 uncultured bacterium | reverse complement strand
TCCTCGATCAGGATTTCGTTGATTTGCATCGACTGTTTGTGGTTGGCAAACGGATGAACAAAGAAAAAATGGCCTGGCAGTATTATGTCCGCAGTCGCAAGGCGGTTGATTATAAAGAGATGGTCGCTGATTCCCTCTATCATCCCCCGCGGATTGTGGTGACGGTCGCAGAAAATAATGTGCTGGTGCTCAATCATGAGTTTGAGGGCAAGCCGCTGGTCCGTGATTTTATTCAGGGCGTTATGCTGGGGGTTTCTTTTCTCTGGGGTGATGAGGTGCATCTGTATACCAGCGATCCCATCCCGGTCAAAACCGGCAAGGAGGACGAAGGCGCGGGCAAGGAAGAAAAACCGAAAAGGACTTTGAGCTGGAAGCGATTCCGCTATGCCATGAAGGACAAATCCTTAACCAAGACGCTGGTCGATTGAAAGTTCTGGAACCCGAGCGATACGGAAGGTGAGTGGATGCGTGAATTAAGCAAGGCCTTGAACACCCTCAGGCAATACAAGGGCAACCGGAATCAGCAGGCCGAACTCTCGTTCACCGATTTTTTGCAGGAGGTGGTCGAGCGGCCCGAACGGAATATCCGCAATGTTGCCCAAGTGTATGCGGATATGGTCCATTACTTTGTCACCGAAGGGGTCGATGAATACCGGGATGATCCCGAATCCATCAATTATCTCAACTATAATTGCAGTAAACTTTTTGTTGAAGATTCGGACCGGCCCTTTTTCGCGGATCGTCTTTTTGCCAACCGGTTGATGCGGCATGTGGAGTCCCTGTCGGTCGGCGACCAACAGAATAAGATCTATATTTTTGACGGTCCGCACGGCAGCGGTAAATCAACTTTTCTCAACAATCTGCTGCGGAAATTCGAACAGTACGCCAACACCCCTGAGGGAACCCGGTTTGAGGTGGTTTGGAAGCTGAAAGAGAATCACCTGGTTGGCGGTGCCCACAGTGTCGCCTCGCTAGCCTCAAAACTTTCTCAGCTGCTGGGCGAGGAGACGCAAGGGGAAGCGACCAGTACCAAAAACCACCACGAGAAAGAAACCGCCATAAAGGGAAGCGTGTTGACGCTCCCCTGTCCCAGCCATGACCACCCGATCCTGCTCATCCCCAAAGAGATCCGGCGTCGTTTTCTGGATGATCTCTTCGCCGGCGACCCCTTTAAAGAGTTGCTGTTTACCGAGAAAAAATATGAATGGGTCTTTCGCGATGAGCCGTGCACGATCTGCACCTCGTTGTATCAGGAGCTGTTCAAGCAGTGCACGGATCCCCTGAAGGTACTGGATTGCGCCTTTGCCCGGCCCTATGTTTTCAACCGCAGGCTGGGCAACGGTGTCTCGGTCTTTAATCCCGGTGATCGGCGGTCACTGAAAAATGTCATCACCGACGAGGAGGTGCAGCGCTCCCTCGACGCCATGTTTTTACCAGGCGGCAAGGTGCCATATCTCTATTCCAATTATGCCCGGCTCAACAACGGTATTTATGCCCTCATGGATGTCAAATCGCACAATACCGACCGTTTGATGGATCTGCACAATATCATCAGCGATGGCATCCATAAGGTCGAGCAAATCGAGGAGCGGGTCAATTCGCTGTTTTTCGCTTTGATGAATCCTGAGGACAAAAAGGTGTTGACCGATCTGGCCGCCTTCTCGGACCGGATCGAATATATCAATATTCCATATGTCCT
>CAITZN010000452.1 GCA_903896915.1 uncultured bacterium | reverse complement strand
GAGCCATGCATATCCTGATTTTTGAGGATGATGTTTTTTTCCGTGGCTTCAGCGAAGAACGGCTCAGCGCAGCCTGTCGCTTTCTGCGGGAAACCAGCAGGTGGGACGCCTTTTTTCTGGGTTGTATCACCAACGGCAGCAGGCGAACCGCTCAGGAGGCTGTGGTACAGGTCAAGTACCGTTGCCTGGCCCATGCTTATGCGCTCAACCGTCCCTACGCTGAAAAAATTGTCCGGGAGAATTGGCGAGGTCTACCTTTTGACGGCCTGCTGAACTGCTACAATGAGCATTTCTTAGCTCTTTCTCCCATGTGCGCTTTTCAGGGTCAGGCCAGCAGCGACAATGAAACCGTCTGGATCGACAGGCTGCGCAACCTGTGCGGCGGCCTGCCGTTCATCCAGCGCTGCAATGAGATCTATCAAAATAACAAGGGGCTCATCATTGCCCTGCACCTCGTGGTTGCGACCATCGCCATCGTTCTTTTTATCTTTGCCCGACAATGAACTCCTATAAATTCAATTATCCCCTTCTCCTCGTTGTCGGCCTCGCAATTTGCTGTTTCGCCTTCTTGGGGCTCAAACGGCTGCGTATCGATACGGATATGTCCAAATCCCTGCCCGCCCATGAGCAAGTCATCTCCAATGCGCTCGACATCTTTCAAAACCATCCCATCCACGATCAGGTCGCGATTGATATCATGATCGACAAGGATGATCCGGACATTCTGGTGGCCTGCAGCGCCAGCCTGCAGCAGACAATGAGGGCCAGCGGTCTTTTTGCGGAAGTGGGGCTGGGTGATGTCAGTGCCCTGATCCCGGAACTGGCGCATCAGGTTGTCGAGGAACTGCCCCGGATGTTTTCCCGTGAGGAGCTAGAAAACACGATCGCCCCACGTTTGGAGAGCGACGCCATCCGCAAACGGCTGCAAGAGCTCATCCAGGGCATGAGCGGCCTGGAAGGAATCGGCCAGTCTTCCTTTATCGGCGCTGATCCCCTCGGCTTCAAGGATCCGGTCCTGGCGAAATTGATCCATCTGGCCCCGTCATCAAATGCCTCGATGTACAAAGGCAACCTCCTTTCCCAGGACAAACGCCATCTCCTCCTCACCGGCCGGCCGATAATAGCCGGCAGCGATACGGCCACGGCCCGGAAGCTGGCTGATCTTTTCACAAACGCTGCCCGTGAGCTCAACGAGAAATACGCTCCATCAGGGATTAAGGTCACCCTCACCCCAGCCGGTGCCTATCGAGCCGCGCTTGATAACGAGGAAATTATCCGCCATGATGTCCAGCTGGCTCTAGGACTATCGACCGCTGGCATCGCCCTGCTGCTGTTCTTCTCGTTCCCCCGGCCGCTCATCAGTCTGCTGGCTCTGGTGCCGCCGCTCGCCGGAACCGCCACAGCGCTCTTTATCTATTCGCTGTTCCACTCCTCCATCTCCATCATGGTCCTCGGTTTTTCAGGCGCCCTCATCTCCATCATGGATGATTACAGCATAACCTACCTACTTTTTCTTGACCGCCCCCAGGCTACCAGAGGGGAACATGCGGCCCGGGAGGTCCAATCCATCGGCGGCATCATCGCGCTGCTCACGACTATCGGCTCATTCCTGGTGCTCAGCCTGAGCGATTTCCCGGTATTTATCGAACTCGGCCAATTCACGGCTCTGGGCTTGCTCTTCACTTATTTGTTCATTTACTTCATCTGCCCAAAGATTTTTCCGGTCATGCCGCCAGCAGGTGATCGTCATCCGCCCCTCCATAAACTTTCCGAACGACTCTTCAAGGCCGGCAAGCCTGGAGCAGTAGCAGCCGTTGCCCTCGCTTTAGTGCTGGTATTTTTTGCCAAACCTGAATTTCGCATGAATCTCAGCGACATGAATACGGTCAGTAAGAACACCCAAGCAGATGACCGGTTGTTTACCAAGACCTGGGGTGATATCGACCAAAAGGTGTATCTGATGACCGCAGCCGATTCCATGGCGGCCCTGCAGGGACAGAACGATCGCCTATTGGTTCAGATCGAAGAAGACATCCCAAAGGGCCGCATTCAATCCGCATTCGTCCCATCCATGATTTTTCCAGGTGAAGAACGCAGTAAACAAAACTATGCCGCCTGGCAAAGTTTCTGGACACCGGAACGGATCGAGCAGGTGAAAAGGGACCTCCTCCGGGAAGGGGCGGTCCTCGGCTTCACAGACGAAGCCTTTGCCGCTTTTTTCGCCCAACTGGATTTTACTCGTCCCCTGAATCCCAGCCCGCTTTCCACCCGTTACAACAAACTGCTGGGGATTACCGAAAAGACTGACGGCAAAGTGATACAGTTCATCACCATCGCACCCGGTACAAACTATGCTGCCCCCCGTTTCCTGGCAGACTACGGGAAGAGCCATAAGATCTTCGACGGCACCTATTTTTCTGCGCGACTGGGAGAGTATCTGCTGGCCACCTTTTCTTCCTCGTTTCTGATCATTGCTGCGATGGTGACCCTGTTACTGTTTCTGCATTTCCTTAACTGGCAGTTGACCCTGATCACCCTTGTGCCCCTCATTTTCGCCTCCATCTGCACCCTCGGCACCCTGAAGCTTATCGGGCATCCCCTTGACATCCCCGGACTTATGCTTTCGGTCGTCATCATTGGCGTCGGGGGGGACTACACCATTTACATGGTTTGCGGCTGTCAATGGTACGGAACAATCAAGCATCCTTCCCATGTCCTGGTCCGCAGTGCGGTGCTCCTCTCGGCCGCCTCGACCCTCATCGGCTTTGGCGTGCTCTGCTTTGCCCAACATGCAACGCTGAAAAGCGTGGGCATCACCTCGCTTTGCGGCATCGGATATACCCTGATAGGCACCTTTGCTCTCCTCCCCCCGCTACTGCAAGCCTATTTCGGCCGGGGAGACAAAAACGAAATCCAGACTGGATCTTTGGAACAACGCCTCCTCTACCGGTACCGCCTGCTAGAGGCCTACCCCCGAATGTTTGCCCGATTCAAGCTCAAATTTGATCCGTTGTTCAGCGAGTTGCCACGGTTACTTGCAGAGCACAAGGCAATTAAAACAATTCTGGATATAGGCTGCGGGTATGGTGTTCCGGCCTGCTGGTGTCTGGAATATCTGCCGGGAACAACGGTGATCGGCTTGGATCCGGATCCGGATCGGGTCAGGGTTGCGGGGAGGGCTACGGGTGAAGGGGGAAAAATGATCGTGGGCGCGGCACCGGAGCTGCCCGAAGTCGCCAATCCAGTTGATGCCATCCTGCTCTTG
>CAITZN010000451.1 GCA_903896915.1 uncultured bacterium | reverse complement strand
GATCTCGGAACATAGCTAGGAAAGAGAAAGCCTGCAAGGGGCAACTGCCATTTTTCCGAGCCAGGTCCTCAGGGTTGCGTGGCCGATGCAAACCGCAGCCTGTAGGTGCAGCGGCGGCAAAGCGGCTCAATGAGCCGCTGATGGGCAAACCCCTTACGCATCCTGGAGGCCCGTGACCCGGCCAAAATAGCATCCAGAGGTTTCTGGAGCAAATTGCCCAAGGCAAGCACCCCCTCTGCATCCAGGCAGCATGGCACGACGGTGCCATCAACCAGAATGGCGAGATGATCGCGCAGACCACGGCAGTAACCTTGCCCTCCATGGTCTGGGGCGGAGGGTTGCGGCCAGGAAAATTGCTGCTCCGGATTAAGAAAAACTCTAGGGGCCAGGGGGACGCCACGCTCCGCCTTAAGGTCCACGCCCCTAAGCGCAGGAACGTGAAAAGCCGCTGTCAACCGCTCAAGAAGCCGGTCGTTCCAAGCCACAGCCTCCTCATCTGCCCCATCCCGCAAATTCCATAACCGCAGACTGATATAGAGTGAGGTAGAACGGCTAGCCTCCTTGGAGAAACTCAAAATTTCATCCAGATACAGATCCGCTTGCCGTTGCTCCACCTGGGCCAGACCATGCAGGGAAATACTGATCTGTCGCAACGCCGGAGCCGTGAGCAGGGAGGTTCTATGCCGTGCAAGTAAAGTACCGTTGGTGGTCAGGTTAACCTGAAGGCCAAAATTGTAGCTGATTGCCAGCAGTTGCACGAAATCGGGATGGAGCAAGGGTTCCCCGAGGACATGCAGGGAGACGAACTCTGTATACCCCTTGAGTTGCTCCAAAATCTCAATGAATACCGCTGGAGCCATGAACACTTTGTCCCTGCCGGTACGATGGCAGAAAGTGCAGGCCAGGTTGCAGCAGTTGGTCACTTCGATGTAAATTTTTTTAAACATGCTAACCACGAAGCTATCCTTGGGGATAAAAATTTAGACACATCCGTGCGGCTCCCCCCTTGACATCAACACACCCATTATTAACTTAACATTAAACTAACGAACATCGATCCATTCAACCAGGCATCCCCATGACCCATTATCAAGGCCCGCAACACATCGTCGAATCGCTCGACAGTTTCATTAAATTGATGCGTGCCGCTGAATCGGTTGCCGCCAGGGTACACCAGCAATTGCCCGTGCACAACCTGACTATCAGCCAGTTTGGTGTACTGGAAGCCCTCTACCATCTCGGCCCGATGTGTCAGCGGCAGCTTGCCCAAAAAATCCTGAAAAGTTCGGGCAACATGACCATGGTGATCGACAATCTGGAAAAGCGCAACCTGGTCGTGCGGATGCGTGACGTTAAAGACCGACGTTTTTTCACTATTCAGCTCACTCCTGAAGGCGATCGGCTCATTGCCAAAATATTCCCTGATCAGGCGCAAAGGATTGCCGAGGCCTTTGCCGTCCTCGATCACAATGAAAAAAAGGAACTGGCCCGGCTCTGCAAAAAACTAAAACCCCAAAACCAGGCCAATCACTCACCCCTACCAACGGTGAACGATCATGTTTGAGATCATTAACGCAGACAACCGACATTTCAACGATTTTGGCTGGTTACAGACCTATTGGCTTTTCTCATTTGGTAATTATTACGACCCCGCCAATCTAAGCCATGGCGCCTTGCGGGTTTTCAACGACGATATTGTCCAGCCTCGACAGGGCTTCCCAAAGCATCCGCATGAGGAAATGGAGATCATCTCCATTGTGCTCAGCGGCACGATGCGCCATGAAGACACCATGGGTAATGTTACGGTTATCAAACCAGGAGATGTCCAGCGCATGACCGCTGGAACCGGGCTGTTTCATGCGGAATGGAACGAAAGCGATCAACCGGTCCACTTCTTTCAGATCTGGGTGCAACCGGATACGCCCCGCCTCCCTCCTTCCTATGACCAAAAAACTTTTACACCCGAAATCTGGCGGAACCGACTGGCATTGCTGGCATCGAACAATCCGGAACCGGGCGTCGTCGCCCTCAACACCGAGGCCTCCCTGTACCGGGCACTACTGACCGAAGACAAAAGCCTTACCTATACAACCGGCAAAAATCGCCACCTTTTTCTCTATGTGATTGAAGGGAAGGCCCTGGTCAATGGCCGGATGCTGAGCGCCAGAGATCAGGCACGCATCCATGCCGAGGAACAACTGACGATCAGTGGCGCTAATAGTGCCGATCTGATCCTCATAGATGTCCCCTAACAAAAAGTAACCACGAACCTGAACAGCACGTTAACCCAACCTTTGGAGGAAACCATGACGACCATATTAGTTGTGTATGCAAGCGATTACGGCAGCACCGAAAAAATGGCTCTGGCAGCCGCGGAAGGCATCAACTCGGTGCCGGGTGGAGTAGCGGTGATCAAAAAAGCCGAAGAAGTGACCGCAGAAGACATGACCGCTAGCGACGGCGTGCTAATCGGCAGCCCGGTACATATGGGCAGTATGGACTGGCGGGTCAAGAAAATGATAGATACCGTCTGCTCCGGTCTCTGGATGCAAAATAAGATGAACGGCAAGGTGGTTGGCGCCTTTGCCTCAGGCGGCGGCTTCGGCGGCGGTGGTGGCGGTGTTGAACTCACCTTTTTGGCCATGCTCAATAATTTTGCCGAACTGGGCATGCTCATAGTCCCGTTGCCCAAGATGACCCCTGACTACAAAAAAGGGGGCCTGCACTGGGGACCTTACGGCCGTTCGGCTGACGAGGACATGAATCACGGTGGTGTCAGCGCCGAGGTTCTCGCCCTGACCAAACGGCACGCCGTGCATGTGACCCGGGCGGCTGCCGCCCTCAAGGATCAGGCTCTCTTTGCTGATTAATCGAGGCCGAGGGTTGTTTTGCACCTGCCTGCCGATCAATGCATCGGAGGCAGGTGCATCATACCCAGCCTCAGATAAACTGTTGCATCAGGGCATCGCTTATCTGATCGACACTGTCAGGCGTGGCCATGAACTGCTCGACATATTTTTGCGCCTGTTGGCGAAGCCTGGGATCACGGCAGTCATCAAGCCGCCTGAATAGGCCGGTACGGCGGCCTATCTGATAGAGGACCTGCTCTTC
>CAITZN010000450.1 GCA_903896915.1 uncultured bacterium | reverse complement strand
CCACCACTCGGCAATGAAAGCTAGTCCCGCGGCGACCCACAGAATGAGGGAGAAAAGTTGCGTAAACTCCTTGAGAAATCGTACCCATAAAGGTGCACGGCTGACTCGCGCCAAACTGTTGGCGCCAAATTCCCTGAGGCGTCGCTGAGCCTCAACATCGGACAGGCCTGTGAGGGTCGTCCGCAAACTTGCAAGCGCATCTGTTACAGACAGTTTATGAATCTGCATTGGGTTCTGCTGGAGTTAGCCGGAGGCCAAGGATTTCATTGTTCGACTGCTCATTCCTGTAACGGAACTCTTGCTGGTATCTCGTCACGCTCAGTCACCAAAGCAAGCACCGAATCTCCATACCTGTCGGTCACCGGACTTTCGATTTGCAACAAGGTATGCCAACGACGGAATGCCTCGATAAACACGATGGTAATCAGCACCATCAAGATGCCGGACATGCTTGCCAACAGATACAATTTCTTGGGAAGGAAGTTTGCGGTGATATTCAGGTATCCTGCCCACAAAACAAGAGGATAAACCAAAAGTCCCGGACCGGCGGTCACCCAGGCATACTTGGCCTTGCCAAGCCTGATCAGCATGGTGGTGCCGACAATCAGCGCACAGGAGGCGAGCAACTGATTGCTCATGCCGAAGAGCGGCCAGATGGTGGAGATATCACCGGTATAAACCAGATAACCCCAGGCAGAGGTGAATAGAGCGCTGGTTATGATAATACCAGGCATCCAGGCGTTGTCGGCAAACGGTTTATACACCTTACCAAGCATTTCCTGGAGCAAGTAACGGCCAACGCGGGTTCCAGCATCAACTGCGGTGAGGATGAACACTGCCTCAAACATAATGGCAAAGTGATACCAGTACGCCATCATTCCCTTCATAAAGGGCACCGACGAAAAAATATAGGCCATCCCCACGGCCAGCGACACCGCACCGCCGGGGCGTCCTTGCACCTGCTCACCAACCTGTGTTGCCAAATCTGTCAAGTTGACCGTCGATATGCCGAGTTTCGCAAAGGCTGCCGGTGCAGCATTAATTGCAAAGTAATCGGCCGGGACCAAGACACAAGCTGCGACCAGGGCCATCATAGCGACAAAACCTTCGACCAGCATAGCGCCATAGCCGACAAAGAGAACATCGCGTTCGTTGGCGATCATCTTGGGAGTGGTGCCGGTACCGATGATGGCATGGAAACCGGAGAGAGCGCCACAGGCAATGGTAATAAAAAGGAAGGGGAAGGCGGCTCCTGGAATGATCGGGCCGCCCCCGAAAAAATAGGGGGTAACTGCCGGCATGTGCAGGGTCGGGTGGACAAAGACAATACCCAGCGCCAGCGCTGCAATGGTGCCGATTTTAAGATAGGTGGAGAGGTAGTCACGCGGTACCAGCAAAAACCAGACCGGCAGTGCCGATGCCGCAAAACCGTAGGCGGGAATG
Organism: uncultured bacterium; assembly: GCA_903896915.1. Lineage (GTDB taxonomy): Bacteria > Desulfobacterota > Desulfobulbia > Desulfobulbales > Desulfobulbaceae > Desulfobulbus. The sequence continues at coordinate 161 of CAITZN010000450.1, read as the reverse complement.
ATCACAGCCAGTTGTTTTTTTGAAAAGGTGAATAATTGTGCCAAGACCGGATCGGCAGCAACATGTGGCCCGACAATAATGGAAACCACTAGCAGGAGGACACCGATAATACTGCCGCCTCTAATGTCGCCAGGGCGGATCTTCTGCATGTAGATACCCAT
>CAITZN010000449.1 GCA_903896915.1 uncultured bacterium | reverse complement strand
TGCTGCAGCGTTTCCGGGCTCATGCCGCAACCAGTGTCGCTGACCGTCAGCTGCACATAGTCACCCTCACATATTATTTCGGGATGTTCGTCTGCAAAACCTGCATCGAGGGTGATATTATTGGTTTCGACCTCCAACCGTCCGCCATCCGCCATAGCATCACGGGCATTGACAATCAGATTCATGATAACTTGATCGACCTGGGTGGGATCCATATTGATAGGCCACAATCCTTCTGCAAGCCTGACTTCAAACCGGATATCCTCGCGGATAAACCGTCCCAACCCTTTCTGCACACTTTTGACCAGCGTGTTCAGGTTGAGGACGCGGGGTGATATCACCTCCTGCCGGGAAAAAGCGAGCAACTGTCGGGTGATGTCCCGCGACTGGGTCGCTGCCTTGATGATTTGGTTCAGGTAGCCGCGAATTTTGTCCGGCGTCGCGTTGCCGTCCTTGGTTAGATCGGCGTACCCCAAAATGACCGATAGCTTGTTGTTGAAATCGTGCGCTACGCCACCGGCCAGGCGCCCGACCGCCTCCATTTTCTGTGCCTGACGCAGTTGAATTTCAAGGTTGCGTTTTTCCCTTTCTTCCTCTTTTCTTCTGGTGGTGTCGACCATGATCCCACGCCGCCAGCGCGGCAGACCGCTCTCGGCAACCACGGTGACTATATCCTGCACCCAGAAGATTCTGCCATCCTTGGCAAAGAATCGGTATTCAAGGTTGTGATCTTCCCCCTGGGCGGTACAGGCCGAGGAATAGGCCAGTACCTTCTCCCTGTCCTCCGGGTGCAGGTGTTGCTGCCAAAATCCCGCTTCGTACCAAGCCTGTACCGGGTAACCCAGCAAACGCTCGGCCTGTTTGCTGACATAGGTGAAGGTAAAAGTTTCAGTATCCGTTTCCCAGACAACCCCGTCCACGGAATCGACCAGATTGATGAAGCGGGTGCGCTCATTGCGCAGGTCCTCTTCGATCTGTTTCTTTTCGGTAATATCCCAGGCCACACCTAAAACACCCTTAAGCTGTCCGACCCCATCATGCACCGGGGTCTTGATGGTTTCTAGCAGCTCACGGTGGCCGTCATCGGCATAGGTTACCCATTCTTCATTGACACTCGGTTGTCCAGCGGTAATAGCCTTACGGTCATGTTCACGGAAGAAATCCGCCAAATCCTTATCAACAAAATCATAATCGGTTTTCCCAATGACCACAGACTCCTTTGCCCCGAAAAACCGTTCGAATCGGGCATTGCAAAAGAGATAAACCCCCTCGGGATCCTTCATCCAGATCAGGGCTGGGATGGTTTGAAGCAAGTTGCGGAGCCTGATTTGTTCATTTTCAAGGACCTGTTGCGCCTGTTTCAGTTCGTTGACGTCACGGGCAATAAAAAAGAAACCCTCCTCGCCCCTGGCCTTGATCGGCACCAAGGACATCAAGGCACTCCGCTTTTCGCCCGACTTGGTACTAAGAATAAACTCATAATTTTCCAGTCGGCCCATCTCCTGGAAAATCGCCACGGCACCGGCCCTGGCCTCTGCAGTCCACAACCCAACTTCAACCGAAGTCCGACCGAGAAGATCACGCACCTCCCACCCGGTTATCTTGGTGAAACCGTTGTTCACCTCCAGAAAGGTGCCGTCCGCAATCCGGGTAATGCCGACCATATCTGGCATCAGGTGAAAGATAGCGGAATATTTCTGCTCGGAAAGACGAAGTTCCTCCTCCGCCTGAATCCGGTCGGTAATCTCCCTCCGTAATTTTTGATTATGTAACCGCACCTGATAGGGCTTGGCCACCAGCCACCAGATGACGGCCGCGGCCAGGAGGCTGTTGATCAGGCCGATATAAAAAAATGACGACGCGGTTGCGGTCAGCTGGGGCCAACCTTCCTTGGGAACAGCAGCAATTTGCCAGGTCCCTCCGGGAATGGAAACCTCCATCAGAACCGGGTGCCCGGTAAAAAGAGCGTCGGTCCCCAATATGGGAGGACCGGCATTGTCTTGTTCATTTTTTTTACGCAGCCCGATCGTCAAAGTTCCAGAGGATCGCATACCCCCAGCATCCAACAGGGCATCGATATCGGTGACCACCGACACCACCCCCCAATAGCGGGGCGCCGTTCCCTTAGGCACACCGGCACTGGTAAAGACCGGTACCCGGGCGATGATTCCCCGCCCCCCCTGTACCAGGTTGTGTGGTCCTGCAAACACAGGGATCCCCGTCTGCATCGCCTTTTGAATCCCTGCATATTGTGCAGGGACAGTCGAGTAATCAAGGCCGAGAACCTGACTGTTACCCTCCAGAGGATAGAGCAAGGTGACCACGTTGTCGGGGGCGGCGACAATATTACGGATCTGGGGATGGCCTTTGATGGCCTGCCGCGCTAAGGCCTCGAACAGGTCCGGAGCTATCCCGCCCTGATGGGCGATAACCTCTGACAGGCCTAAGGTCGCACTGAAGACTGTGTTGATGATCCCTTCCAAGCGGGCGCGAATGGCAGCGAGATCCTGGGTGGCCTGGCTACGGGCTATGCTCTGTTGTCGCTCCGTGTCCAGAATGCCGAATTGAAGACTGACCACAAGGCCAAGCAGCAAGGTCAGGCCGGCCATGCTCCCGGAAAAGACAGTGCGACGGCGGGAGATGCTCTTTTCTATCTCATTGTGCACCACATCGATCTCCCGTAAAACGGTCTGAATGAATGGGGTTATTCCAAAGTCTGGTCGCCAAGATCCTCTATCTCCAGAATAGCAGGGGCAGGTCTGATGTCAAGCTGCTTACACGTTAGGCCAAATAAAGCAGAGACTCTTTAGAATAGCCTGTTTTTGAAAAGTTTTTTGTGGTCGCCATCACGGCAACAGGGCTGAGGAAAGGGGGAAAGAGGGACTTATTGCCCCTGGAAGTCGGAGCGCAGGTCGCGGGTGATTTTATCCAGAGTTTCAGCGTCCTGATTACGGACCAGTTCGGGAAGCTTGCCCCACATGCCGATTTTGCTGTTTTTGACCGCAAAAATACCGTTAATGCCGGCAATGGCGCCAACATCATGGAGCACAGGGGTCAGATCGTGTTCTGTTTTGATCAGATTGCAGACCAGGGTGACGGCGGAATCGGCAAGGGCGCCGTCCTTGGCAACCACGGTGGCGAGATCGCATTGGCCAAAACTTAAACTATGGCCCATCTTGCTGGACGAGGAGCAGAGGGAAAGGGGCAGGTCTTCCGGGGCGATGCGAAAAGCCAGGCGGTTGCCGATGGCATTATTGCCGGCATAAATGCCGATGGTGACAACGGTATCGGAGTGGATGAAGATATCGCCGCCGTTTTCAACGATGGCTTCCCGGCAGCCCTCAGCCATCGCGGCTTCCACGCCCAGTTGCGCCAGGGTCCCGGCCACCGAGGCCATGGGGCCAAGCCCGGTAAGATCGGCGGCAGCAGCCATGCGGCGTGCCACCTCGGGAGCATCTTCCAGGAGGACGACCGGAACGAGTGCGGTTTGGAACTCGGGATGCAGGGCGATATAGCGCTCGAGCAGTTTTCGCTCGGCAACCACGGTCCGGGTGACCAGGTCAAAGGCCTCGCAGGCGACCCGCAAGTTGGTGTCTTTCCATGAAAATGAGCGATAGACCCGCATGCATCACCTTAATCGAAACCTGTCCGGAAAGCCGCTTTGGCCTAAAAAGCTGACGAGCAGGCCCCGAAAGGACAGGCGGCGACACAGGCTAGACATTCAACGCAGTTGTCCTCGCAGAAGGCGATGGTCCGGGTGGCACGGTCAACGATGGAAAGCGCCCCGGTCGGACAGTGGACTACGCAGGCCCCGCATTGGGCGCAGCGTCCCTCGTCCCAGCGCACGCTTTTGTTGCCCGCCTGGATGACCACATCAAACCCGCCGAGAAAGGCAAAGGCCCGGTCGATGTTTTCTTCGGTGCCGGTCACCTCCAGGCTGAGGTAGCCTTCTTCCTCCGGCGTTACCTTGGCGCGGAAGATATTGACAATCAGATCGAATTCCTTGACCAGCCGGTAGACGATCGGTTTCTCGGTCTCGCTCTTGGGGAAGTAGAGATAGATTTTTTTGGTGATCATCGGACCGGTCCTGTGATGTTCAGTGGTTTCATTCCCTGGTTCAGCGGCAGGCGCTGGCTGGGCTCGGAGAGCAGGAAACTGCCGGCCTTGATCTCCGCCTTGAGCAGTTCGCAGATCTTCAAGGCCTTGTTATAGGAGGAGAGGGAGGTGACCGGCACTTTTTTACCATTCAAGTCGACCTCGCCGGAGCGCAGCTGTTCGTAGTTGTAGCGGGCCAGGATCTTGCCGGTTTTCTCCGGGTAATCAACGCTGTAGTCAATGACGCAGGCGATGATTTCGCGGTCTCGAACTGTGGTCCGGCGCAGGATCTCCGGGTTGAGGATGGGAATGGGAATGCCGACGCCTAAGGCCAGAGAGACGCCATAGCCTTTGAAACTGGTGCCGCGGACAAATTCCGGGAGCATCTCTTTCATGTTGGCGGTCAGGGCGAGAGTGCCTGATCCCTCCACCGGTACGCCGTTGTCACCGCGCTCCACCAGCGAGCTGTGCTGCGTGCCCTGGGCGTAGACCATGCCGCGAGCCCCGGCCAGCCAGATACTGGTGCCGACGCCGATGGTCTCGTAAAAGGGATCGTTCAACAGCGGCGACAGCTGCCCGGCTGAGCAGTAGGTCATGTTGCGCATCCGGGCCTTGAGAATGCCGAGATAGGTGTAGATTCGCTTGTCCGAGGCATTGATGGCAACGTTGTAGTTCTGGTAGCAGTTGCGCGGGTTGACCATGATCGCCTGATTGAGATCGTGGATATCAAACAGGGTCCGGATCTCGCGGCGCGGGTAGTCGTCAGTGCCGTACGAAAGGCCGAACAACTGGAGCTTTTTGCCGGCCACCAGATCCTCGATCACATGGCCGCCACCGTAGCGGAATTCGCCGGGGTGGTACATGTTGGCCGGGTCGTTGTGACGCAACTGGGTAGCGCCCATGTAGACATCCACCGCCGCCACGCCGCAATAGGCCGAGACATCGTTGATCCAGGCCTCGGAGATCCGCATCTTCGGCGTGCTGTGACCAAAGTTGAGAAAGCAGCCTGACGAGCACATCGGGCCGAAGGTGGCTGTGGTGACCACATCCACCTCTTTGGCGGCGGCCTCTAAACCCCGTTTATCGACATAGTCGATGACCTCTTCGGCCGTAAGTACCACGGCCTTGCCGGACTCGATTTTTTTATTTATTTCTGCGTAGGTCTTGATCATAGCGCATTCTCACAGGTAGGGACTCTCGGGTTCGCCTTGAAACGGCTTTACTATAGGATGTCTGCAAAAAAACAGCAAGTTGCCAGAGACCGATCAGTCGATAAAAATACCGCGCTGGCGGCCCGGTTTCCGGAGGCGTCTTGATCAGAAAAAACAGGGTTCTTGTTTTCTCTAAATCTGGCATAATTGAAAAAAGGTGGATAAGCTGTAGGTGTTTAGCCTAAAAGCCTAACCAACCTATCTATTCTCATCACAAGAGGACACGAATATGGCTGTAACCACGGATTTCACTTCTTTTGATCCCCGGATAACCATTGAGGCGGGCGGCAAACGCTATACCGCCTATTCGGTGAAGGCCCTGGAACCTCTCGGTTACGGTCCGATGGAGCGCCTGCCCTTCTCCCTCCGTATTCTTCTGGAAAATCTGCTCCGCCATTATCCGCAAGGGCTGGCCAGCGGGCAGGACATCGACAACCTGGCTTCCTGGCAACCCGGTCAGGTCAGCGCTGCTGCCGTGCCCTTCATGCCCAGTCGGGTTATCCTCCAGGATTTCACCGGGGTTCCGGCCTTGGTCGATCTGGCCGCGCTCCGCTCCGCGCTGGCGCGCCAGGGTGGTGATCCCGCCACTATGAACCCGTTTATCCCTGTCGACCTGGTGATCGACCACAGTATTCAGGTCGACCGAGCCGGTAGCAGCGAAGCCTTGGGGATCAATGTCGACCTGGAAATGGCCCGCAACCGCGAACGCTACACCATGCTCCACTGGGGGCAGCAGGCTTTCGATAATTTTCGGGTGGTGCCGCCTGGCACCGGTATCGTCCATCAGGTGAATCTCGAATATCTGGCCTCGGTGGTCCAGGTGCAAGGACAGGACGGCAATCTTCTGGCCTGTCCAGACAGCGTCCTCGGCACCGATTCCCACACCACCATGATCAACGGTCTCGGAGTCATGGGCTGGGGCGTTGGTGGCATCGAGGCGGAAGCAGTGCTGCTCGGTCAACCGTATTCGCTGCAGATCCCCGAGGTGGTTGGCGTGCGGCTCAGCGGAACCCTGCCGCCCGGTACCACTGCCACTGACCTGGTCCTGACCCTGACCCGCTTCCTGCGCGGCAAGGGCGTGGTCGGTCGGTTTGTCGAGTTTTTCGGTCCAGGCCTCAAAGGGTTGACCCTGCCGGATCGGGCCACTATTGCCAACATGGCTCCGGAATATGGAGCCACCATGGGCTTTTTCCCGGTGGATGCGGAAACCCTCCGCTACCTGCGGGCCAGCGGTCGGTCGGCCGAACAGATTGAGCTGGTGGCCGCCTACTGTCAGGAACAGGGCTTTTTCTTTGCTGCTGACAGCAGGGAGCCGGACTATTCAGTGACCTATGATGTGGCGCTGGATGAGGTGGTGCCTAGCCTTGCCGGGCCGAGGCGGCCTCAGGATCTGCTGCCCCTGTCTGCCGTGTCTCAAGATTTTTCTGTTCAATTTGCCAAACAACTGCATCAGGAGCCATCTCCACTCGAGGCAGGCAACATGGACGGTTGTCCCTGCTGCGCAAAGACTCCTTCAACTCAAACACTGCCCACCAAAGCCTGCACCCGTCTCGGCAACGGCGCGGTGGTCATTGCCGCCATCACCAGCTGCACCAACACCTCCAACCCGGATGTGATGATTGGCGCCGGCCTGTTGGCCCGGAAGGCACGGCTTCGCGGCCTGACCACCAAGTCCTGGGTCAAGACCAGCATGGCGCCTGGCTCCCGGGTGGTCACCCGCTATCTGGAAAAGAGCGGTCTCCTCCCTGATCTCGAGGCCCTGGGGTTCCAGGTCGTCGGCTATGGGTGCACCACCTGCATCGGCAACAGTGGGCCGCTTGATGCCGCAATTGGAGGTACCATCAAAGATAAGCAGTTGGTGGTGGCGGCCGTGCTCAGTGGCAATCGTAATTTCGAGGCCCGCATCCATCCGCAGATCCAAGCCAATTACCTCGGCTCTCCGCTCCTGGTGGTCGCCTATGCCTTGGCCGGCACTATGCTTGTTGATATGGAATCCGATCCGCTGGGAATCGATGAACAAGGTCGACCGGTCTTTTTACGCGACATCTGGCCGACCGCTGAAGAAATCCGGGCGGCAGTGGACCAGGCGGTGACCCCGGATCTCTTCACCAGCAGCTATGCCGGGGTTTTTGACGGCGATGCCCAATGGCAAGCACTTGAGGGCGGTAGCGGCGATCTCTATCAGTGGGACACGGATTCTTCCTATATCCGGGAACCGCCATTTTTCCAGACTATGACCAGCGAGCCGCAACCGTTGGCTGATATCAAACACGCCCGGATTCTTGCTCTATTTGGCGATTCGATCACCACCGATCATATCTCTCCAGCCGGATCGATCGGGGTGCAGACCCCAGCAGGTCTCTATCTCCAGGAGCAGGGAATTGCTCCCGAAGATTTCAACAGCTACGGCTCCCGGCGGGGCAACCATGAGGTCATGATGCGGGGCACCTTTGCCAATATCCGTATCCGCAACCGGATGGCGAGCCGCGAGGGCGGCCTGACCCGGCTGATGCCCGAGGGCACCGAGATGCCGATTTATGACGCGGCTATGCGCTACATGAAAACCGCAACGCCGTTGATCGTTTTTGCGGGCAAAGACTACGGGACCGGGTCGTCGCGCGACTGGGCTGCCAAGGGGACCATGCTGCTCGGGGTCAAGGCGGTGATCGCTGTTTCCTTTGAACGCATCCATCGCTCCAATCTGGTGGGGATGGGCGTGCTGCCGCTGCAATTCCCCACAGGCACGGACATCGCCACCCTGGGCCTGGACGGCAGCGAGACTGTCAGCCTGACCGGGATCGACGGCAACCTCCAGCCCGGACAACCGGTGCCGCTGCGCATCGACCGCGCCGATGGCAGCTCCGAGACCATCACCGTTACTCTGCGTCTGGATAACGACATGGAAATCGAATACTACCGGCATGGCGGCATTCTGCACAAGGTACTCCGGCAGCGGCTGGCAGGGAAGTGATCGTGCCGCAGACCGGAGCAGCGCTAGCGTAAGCCATGGCCGGTATTGTTCTTGCCACCATCAACGCCCGCTATATCCATGCCGCCATTGGCCTGCGCTGGTTGTATGCCAATCTGGGGGAATTGCAGCCCCTGGCTCGAATCCAGGAATACAGCCTTACCGACCAGGTGGGGGATATCGCCGAAAAGATCCTGGCCGCGTCTCCGGCGATTGTCGGCATCGGCGTCTATATCTGGAACGCTGCTCAGGTGCGGCAACTGGTGGGGCTGCTCAAGCAGATTGCCCCAGCCACCCGCATCGTGCTCGGCGGACCCGAGGTCAGCCATTTGCCCATGCGGGTCGATCTGAGCGCTGCCGATTATATCATCCAGGGGGAAGGAGAGATTGCTTTTCATGCCCTCTGCGCGGCCATCTTGGCCGGCAACCCGCCGGTGGACCGCATCATCCCTGCGTCAGAGGTCGAGGTTGAAACACTCGCCCTGCCGTACCGGTTCTACACCGACGAGGATCTCGCCCACCGCATCACCTATGTCGAGGCCTCGCGGGGCTGTCCCTTCACCTGTGAATTCTGCCTCTCCTCGCTCGACAAGAAGGTCCGTTTTTTCGCCATCGACCGCTTTCTCGACGAGTTGGAAACCCTGTGGCAGCGCGGGGCGCGAACCATCAAATTCGTGGATCGGACCTTTAATTGCAACCCTGGCGTGGCGGGTCGTATCCTCGATTTTTTTCTCGCCAAGGCCCCGCCTTTTCATGTCCATTTCGAGGTCATCCCCGACCACTTTCCCGATTCGCTCAAAGAACGGCTCAAACGCTTTGCTCCCGGCACCCTGCAACTGGAGGTCGGCATCCAGACCTTGCACCCGGCAACCGGGGCCAACATCAGCCGCAAACTTGATTTTGCTAAAATTCGTGAGAATCTAGCCTTTCTCGAACAGGAAACCACGGCACATTTGCATGTCGATCTGATCATCGGGCTGCCGGGGGAATCCATCGAACAGTTCGGCGAAAATCTCAACAGCCTCATGACCCTGACCCACGGGGAAGTCCAGCTGGGAGTGCTGAAAAAGCTGTCCGGCACCGCTATCAACCGCCACGACCGGCAGTACGGGATGATTTATGCGCAAGATCCGCCCTACGAAATTCAGCAGAACGATCTCATCCCCTTTGCCCGGATGCAGACCATGAAGCGGCTGGCCAGGTTCTGGGATCTGGTCTACAACAGCGGTAATTTTCGCCGCACCGCCCCCTTACTCTGGCCGGACGGGGACGTCTTTCATGGTTTTCTCGCCTTTTCGCTCTGGTTGTATGCACAAACCCGTGCCACCTGGCAGATCGGGCTGCCGCGCCTCGCTGAACTCCTGTTTCGGTTTCTGGTGGAGCACAAAGGGGTTGCGCCATCCGAGGTAGCCGACAGTCTGGCGGCTGACATTCTGGTGATCAAGGGCAGGGTGCTGCCGCCTGCGATCAGTGCCCATGTCACCCGCCTGCCCGACGAGCAGCACACCATCAGCGGCAATCTGACCAAGCGACAGAGCCGGCATCGGGAAGGGACGGAGCAGGGTTGACACCTTGCGCGCCCCTTGGATGACCCAATGAAAACAACCAAACTCCTGCTCCACGAGGCATCGGTCCTTCTCAAGCTGACCGGGCCGCTCGTCCTGGCGCAACTCTCTCAGACCTCCATGGGCTTTGTCGATACGGTCATGGCGGGCCGGTTCAGTGCGGTTGACCTGGCGGCTGTGGCGGTTGGCTCCTCACTGTTTTTTCCGGTCTATCTCTTCATGGTCGGTCTGATGAACGCTGTGACGCCGCTCGTAGCCCAGGCATATGGCCGGGGTGACCGGACCGCGATTCGCCACGAAATCCGCCTCGGCATGGGGATCGGTCTGGGCAGCGGTATCCTCCTGATGCCGGTCCTCTGGCTGATGACACCACTTATGGCCTGGATGGGGGTGAGTCCTGAGGTGATCCCTATTACCGGGCGCTATCTGTTTGCCATTTCCTGGGGACTGCCGGCGGCTGGCGTCTTTCTCGCTCTCCGTAACGGTGGCGATGGCCTGGCGCGTCCCCGGCTCTCGATGTTCGCCGGTTTTTTCGGCCTGCTGGTGAATATCGTGGCCAACTATCTCCTGATTTATGGCAAACTGGGGCTGCCGGCTCTAGGCGGCGTCGGCTGCGGCTGGGCGACCGCGCTCTCCCTCTTGGCCATGCTGCTGTTCATGGCGATTCTTCTTGCCAAAAGCCGGCTGGCTGGAACCGACCATCTTTTTGCCCTATCGCTTGACCAGTCGGGTTGGGCCATCGGCTCTTTTCTCCGCCTGGGGTTGCCGATGGGCATCGCGCTGTTTATCGAATGCTCCATCTTCGCGGTCATCGCCCTGTTTATTGCCAAGCTTGGGGCTTCGGTGGTGGCGGCCCATCAGGTTGCGCTCAATTTTACCTCGCTGCTCTATATGCTGCCCTACAGTCTGGCCACGGCCCTGACCGTGCGCATTGGTTTTACGATCGGTCGTGGGCGGGTCAGGCGCTTGCGGCGGACGATCCGGACAGGGTTGGGGCTAGCGTTGGGTGGCTCCGTCCTGACCTGTCTGCTTATCCTCACCTTCTCGCCTGCAATTGCAGCTCTCTACAGCCTGGACCTTAGTGTCCGGCACCAGGCCGCGGCTCTGCTCTGCCTGGCGGCGATCTTTCAATTGCCGGATGCTCTCCAGGCGAACTTCGGCGGTATCCTGCGCGGCTGCAAAGACACGCGCGTGCCGCTTTTGCTGATGTTGCTGGCCTACTGGGGGATTGGACTGCCGATGGGCTATGGATTGGGGTTGGGAGGTTGGTGGGGGCTCACGCCCGGCCCTCAGGGCTTCTGGATTGGGTTGATTCTGGCCCTGACGGTTGCGGCAAGTCTGCTTGGCGGCAGGGTGTTGATTATACTGCGCCGGCTGGAGGGAGGGGGGCAGCCGGTCACAGTAGGCCGTCCATGACCTCAAGACACATGTCCGCCTTGTTGAGGGTGTAGAGATGCACTCCGGGCGCACCTCCGGCCAGCAGGCCTTTGACTTGCTCACGGGCATAGGCCACGCCGATTTCGTAGACCGCCTTGGCCCCGCCCTGCTCATTGGCCTTCATCAGTCCGTTGATCAGCTGGCCCGGTACCCGGGCGTTGCACAACTGGAGGGTAAATCGAAGTGAGGCCAGGCTACGGATGGGCAGAACACCGGGGATGACCGGAACGGTGACTCCACGCTCCCGTAATCGTTCGACATAGTCAAAATAGACCCGGTTGTCGAAATACAATTGGGTGATGATGAAATCGGCGCCGCAGGCCACTTTGCGTTGCATCACCTTAAGATCAGCGGCAAAAGAGGGCGCCTCGGCGTGGGCTTCGGGAAACCCGGCTACGCCGATTGCAAGGTTGGGATTGTGTTTGCGGATATAAGCCACCAGATCCGAGGCATGAGGGAAGGTGGCAAAGAGCTCCCCATCCGTGCCAGTGAACCCGGCGGGACGATCACCCCGCAGGGCCAGGACATTCTCAATCCCCAGGGACTGGATCGCGTCGAGGAACCCGTCGATCTTGCCCTGGTCGGCCGCTACCCCGGTGAGGTGCGGCATGATCTCGAAACCGCAGGTTCGGATCAGCTGTTCACAGATCTCCAGGGTATTGGACTGGGTGGAACCGCCAGCCCCATAGGTCACCGAGGCAAAGAGTGGTCGCAATTGCTGCAGTTCCCTGGCGGCATCGAGGAATCCTGGCCACTCTTCCTGTTTCTTGGGTGGGAAAAATTCAAGCGAAACAAATGGACTCTGTTGTTTGATCAGTTGCGGGATCTGCATCCTCTTGCTCCTTGTGCATGGCCGTGGCGGGTGGGCGGCTTTACATGGAGCCGGACCGTTACGGTTGAAAAACGTTGGTGGTGATTAGGCTGTAGCATTTTAACCATGTAGACTGTTAGGTGAAAATAGAATTGTCGCTCCTGTTATTCAACCCGCCTACAGCCTAAACACCTAAAGGCTAAATACATCAAACAAAAGCGCCGATAAGCTATCAGGTAGAACGTTGACCAAGGAGGGGAAACCATGACACCTAAACAAGCCATCCGCATCCTGATGCTCAGCCCCTGTTACTGGCTGCTCAACCTGTCGGCACGAAAACAACTGGTCCGGGAATACTGCGCCTCCTATGAGGTGGTCTGGCAGCAGCTGGCCATGGATCGGAAAAAAGATCGCTGAATAGCTGCATCTGCTGAGAGTCGGCCCGGAAGTTTTCCCGATCCCCCCTCACCGCTGTCGGGTTTTCTTGCCGCCGCTCCACAGCGGATCCTGA
>CAITZN010000448.1 GCA_903896915.1 uncultured bacterium | reverse complement strand
GATTCTCGTGGACAATTCATTTCGGTTTTGGTGGATTCATTATTGGAAATCACCTAACGGGAAGCAACAGCAAAAGTCGTACAATTTTTTCCGTTTGGTGCGATGCCCCCCAGAAGGACGATTGAGGCAGAAGTGCCCATCATCGTCAGCAGCCCTACTAACGGAAAGATTGTGGGATTAGTGCATGTCCGTCCCTAAAATCGCTGCCTCATAGGTATCTGCTCGTTCTCCTACCAATTGAATGAAGCGGCATAACATCTCCGGCGGCTCGTTTGGGTCAAACACTAAAGTGGCCACATAACGCAGCAAATTATTGGGATCAAGATCAATCGCGCCTGAAGCAAACTTCTTACTTTCTTCTGTGGCCCAACGGCGGACGCTTTCTATGCTCCTTATGCCGTCCCAAAGCCCTTGTTCAGGCAGTTGATCGAATTTGGCAATAGTGGCCCAAGCACGGATACAGCATTTTTAATATCAACCAGTTACTTGTAAGTACTCTTCGGCATGATTGATATACCCAATTACATCATCCTCAGTAATTGTTGCGATAGCGTTTCCGATGGCATCAAAAAGTGTTTCCTCCGTCCTAGGCTTGCATTTTCTGATATAGTGTTTGATCTTTGAAAACGCCTCTTCAATTGGATTAAGCTCGGGCGAATAGGCTGGCAGGAAGGCAAACGACACATTGTGATCTTCCAGAAACCGTTTCACGGCCTTGGCGCAATGCACCGGGTGGTTGTCCATTATCAAGAGTTTGCCGCCGACAAGGAGAGCCAGCACATACACATCCAAATAGGCGATGAACCGCTTGGCTGTGAGTGTGCCGAAATACAGGTGCTCCGCCTCGATGCCATGCTCGGTCAGCACCGCCGCCGTGCTGATGGTCTCGCCGGGCGCGGTGGGCTTTTCGTCGTTGACGCGCTCGCCCTTGGGGGATCGGCCATAGCCCAGGCTCAGGTTCAGGGAACTTCCCGTTTCATCAAGGTAGATGCGGTCTTCGGGTGCTACCCCTTCCAACTGGCAGGCGTAGCTGACTTTGATGCCTTCAGTCCCTTCCTCGTCCTTCTTCGGGTCGTGGAAGGTCTTTTTTTTATAGCTGAGGCCCATGCGCTTGAGCGTGAGATGCATCGTGGCCACGCCGACGCGGACCCCATAGGCTTGCCAGTAAAGTTCGCAGAGCCGTTCCAGCGTCAAGTCCACTTCCTCCAAGAGGAGTGCTTTCAAGTACAGTTCCCCTTCGTGCGAAACCGCATGGGCGTGGACGGGCTTGCTGGGGCGGGGGTCCATGCCGCCGGTTTCGTAGAACAGCTTCTTGAGCTGTTGGACGGTGTTAGGGCTGACATGGAATGCCCGTGCGGTTTGACGAACCGAGTGGTTCAACGCGTAATTCAAAATCCGCTGTCGTAGGTCTTTGGAAAGTGCGTTCATGTCAGTCTCCCAAATTTAAGCTGTGTGGTAGGGTTAACGTGCCATTGAAGGAAGCCCATGGATCCATTATAGTATGTTTTTAAACGATTGGTTGGCCTATGTTTTTACAAGAATGATGCGATTTTTATGTACAGCGTTTTCATCTTTAAAAAAATAACTAAAGAATGGATATTCAGTTAGCACTAAAATTAACAGAATGACCTGCACCAACATACCAACTACAAGTAACTCTTTGATGTTGAAAACGCTGTAGTTGCATTAACAGCCAAACTCGGGCATTCAACACGGATTCAGGTATATCTGAATCCTCTGATATTGGCTATAAGATTGGGAATTTTCTTTTTTCCTTGCCGTTTTGGTGGATGGCTATCATCTTATATCGCCGTGCACGAAGGCATGCCATGCTTCCAGGTAATAAGCTGGTGAAAAAAGACAATCGGGATGTAATTCTCTATCTTCGCGCCTTCCTTGATGACAGCACCATCAAGATGCGGGCGCGGAATAATGATGGGCGTATCTTTCTGGAGCGGTTCGTGAAGATCACTTTCGAGGAACTAGTTACAGATCATCTATGGCGCTACGGCCCTGTGGTCGCTATCGGCGATCCTCATAACAAGAGCAAGCTAGTTCCCCTCGGAGCCGCCAGGGATTTTGTGCCAAATGCCGAAAATGACCCTTGGAAGGAAAAAGTTGTAG
>CAITZN010000447.1 GCA_903896915.1 uncultured bacterium | reverse complement strand
CGCCTACCGCTCCAGCAAGAAAAATATATAACAGCATTAGCCACATAGAATTTTGCATATATTCCTCCTCGTTATATTGAACTAAGAACCTAACAGGGCAATAAGCAGAATCCTGTCCGTCATATTACCTACTATAGAGGGATTAACTTTCTGCTTATTGTTATATTTGACTTGAAATGTGGAAATACTAGTTGTTTGCTGTCCGCTTATTGAATTTCCCCTGGATTATTTCCGCATATTGTGATATTATGTGACTATATATGGAAAGTCAAAAGAAAAATATGCCGAAATTCCGTCCGAATTCCGGCCTCAAGCTGATGGATCAGGTGCGAGAGGTGCTGCGATATCATCACTATGCGTATCGCACCGAACAGACCTATTGTCAGTGGATACTCCGCTATATTCATCATTTCGGTGGCAAGACCCATCCGAACAAGCTTGGGGCAAAAGATATCGAACGGTTTCTTTCTCATCTTGCAACCGAAGGTAAGGTGTCCGCTTCTACACAACGGCAGGCTTTGAACGCATTGGTTTTTCTCTATAGGGATGTCCTTGATCTGCCTTTGGCTGAAGAAATTGCCCCTATTCGCTGCAAAAACCAACGAAAACCGCCTTCTGTACTCATCCAGGCAGAGGTTCAGCGTTTACTTGCCACTATGACAGGTAAACATGCACTTATGGCAAAACTTTTGTATGGGGGCGGGCTGCGTCTGCTGGAGTGTATCCGCTTGCGAGTTCAGGATATTGATTTCGGTCAGGGGCTCATATTTGTTCGGGGTGGCAAGGGGGGGAAGGATCGGACCACCATCTTGCCGGTGAATCTGCAGGAAGAACTGCGAAGACAGGTCGAGGCAGTGAAGGCTTTGCACCATAAGGATCTCGAGGAAGGATTTGGAGCGGTTAATATTCCGGAGGCTCTGGCCAGGAAATATCCGAATGCTGAAAGGGAGACCGGCTGGCAGTGGGTTTTCCCGGCAAAGGAGCGCGCTCAGGATCCGCGTTCGGGCCGGGTGATGCGCCATCATGTCCTCGAATCCGGGTTGCAGAAGGCAGTTAAACGGGCGGCGGGGCAGGCTGGGATCGACAAGAAGGTTGGTTGTCACACCCTGCGGCACAGTTTTGCCACGCATATGCTGGAAAATGGGGTGAACATCCGGGTGCTTCAGGATCTGCTTGGTCATGCCGATGTCAAGACTACCGAGATCTATACCCATGTCATGGCCCGGGACCTTCGTAAGCTGCAAAGTCCGCTGGATCGGCTGTCTGAAACATAACACAATGCTATTTATCGATATTTCAAGATGTTAAACTCTCTCATTATTTTGAGTCGTCTGTTTATGTTTCATACCCTCGGTTATCTTAACCCTATGCACCCAGTCAGTTCCCGCTGATCAAAGGATGGTGGTCGGGGGCTCCTGAGGGAATGCACATCAAGAAAAACTTTCGCGTATGGACTTGTGCCCGTACCTCTTTATTGCCGGTCACCGAAGTGCTGCCCTTTTGCCCATTGTTCCCAATTTTGAAAAACAGGGTAATCAATGGTATTCGTTGACTTGGAGAAGAGTTTTTGTCATAACAACGCTGTAAAATCTGCATGGCGGTTGCTTTTTTCAATAACTGAGGAGGGAAAGGATGAAAACAAGAAGTGTTGCGCTTCGGGTGCTGCGATCCGGATGCCTGTTTGTACTGAGTCTGCTGGTGATGACGTCGTTTGTCCATGCCGCATCGATCAAGATAGGCGCCATATTGGCTGAAACCGGTCCTGCGGCATTTCTTGGCGGACCTGAGGTCCGATCTCTGAACATGCTGGTCGATGAAATCAACGCCAAAGGCGGTATCAAAGGCAAGACCATCGAACTGATCGTCAAGGATTCAGGCGGCAGTCCTGAAAAGGCGGTTTCCTTTGCCAAGCAATTGATAGAAGAGGAAAAGGTTTTTGCCATCATCGGTCCCTCCACCAGCGGCGAGAGTCTTAATATCAAGAAGATTGCTGAGGACGGCAAAACCATCCTGATCTCCTGTTCCGCTGCCGAATCGATAGTTAATCCAGTGACACCGCATGTGTTCAAGACTGCTCCAAGCGATAGTTATGCGGCACAGCAGATTTTTATGACCATGCAAAAGAAGGGGATTAGCAAGATCGCCGTGCTTGCCGGTAATGACGGTTTCGGTAAGGCTGGCAAAGAGCAATTGGCCAAGAATGCTCCGAATTTCGGTATTACTATCGTTGCCGAAGAGGTCTATGACAAGAGTGCTACTGACCTGTCGGCGATTGTTGCCAAGCTGAAAGCCAATGATGAAATTCAGGCGGTCGTCAACTGGTCGATCGTTCCAGCTCAGTCCATTCTTGCCAAGAATATTCGGCAGGCCGGTTGGCAGGTGCCGATCTACCAGAGTCATGGTTTTGCCAATATCAAATATGCCGAGGCCGCCGGCGCTGCTGCTGAAGGCATTATTTTTCCGGCAAGCCGCTTGTTGGTTGCCGACGCCCTCCAGGACGGACCCCAGAAGGCTTTTCTCCTCAAATATACAACGTCCTATGAAGCAAAATTCAAGGAGAAGGTTTCTACCTTCGGCGGCCATACCTACGACGCCATGACCATTTTGGCCAAGGCCATCGAAGTTGGCGGTGATGATCGCGAAAAAGTTCGGGCTGCCATGGAAAACGTTAAGGGCTTGATCGGCACGGCCGGGACTTTTAATTTTTCGGAGACCGATCACGGTGGACTGGGTCTGGACGCCTTTGCCATGCTTACCGTCAAGGATGGTCAGTTCGTGCTGCTCGGAAAGTAACCGCCACTTCTCGCCCGCAGAAGACACGGTCTGACGGGACTCTTTTCGGGGGATGAACCAAGGGAAACCGGGCTCATCCCCTGACTTGTTCTATGGTTAATGGGACAGGGTAGCGCCTTTGTATTGCAAAGAACAGCAGGGGCTGTTGCCACTGCAACGGGATCATGGTATAGATCCCGGCAATCCGAATATCTTCTGCTCACTAAAGCAGGTAACACACTCGAACACTACGTTAAGCAAGGAGAACGTTTAGCCATGGAACGAACATTTGCCATTATCAAACCCAACGCCTTTAACGCCGGCAACGCCGGTAAAATCATCAGCCGGATTTACGCCGAAGGCTTTAAGATTGTCGGCATGAAGAAACTCTACCTCAGCAAGCGAGAGGCCGAAGGGTTTTATTATGTTCATAAAGAACGGCCTTTTTTTGGTGAATTGACTGATTTTATGTCCAGTGGCCCCTGTGTGGTCA
Source organism: uncultured bacterium (assembly GCA_903896915.1). Classification (GTDB taxonomy): domain Bacteria; phylum Desulfobacterota; class Desulfobulbia; order Desulfobulbales; family Desulfobulbaceae; genus Desulfobulbus. The sequence goes on along the minus strand of CAITZN010000447.1, from coordinate 17,375 downwards.
TGGCCCTGGAAGCGGAAGGGGCGATCAAAAAATGGCGTGATTTGATGGGGGCCACTAATCCGGCCAATGCTGCTGAAGGCACCTTGCGCCGCGAATTCGGTGATTCCCTGGAGGCTAACGCTACCCACGGCTCCGATGCCCCGGAAACCGCTGCCTTTGAAATCGGCTATTTCTTTTCCGGCCTAGAGCTGTTGGTCTGATAACTGCTGGTTACTCTGCAAAATCTTTGTTGTTTTTGTCATAACAAGGCGGTCTTTGGACCGCCTTGCTTGTTTATTCAGGTAGCACTGCACCCCGTCGTAAGCACTCTTCGTTTTACCCTTTCATCTCCGCCAGCTGCCCCTTGATAGCGAGGGCTTGCAGCATCAATTCTGCCGGGATATCGGCCTCGGCAAAACAGTGGACCTCGGCGACTGCCTCAAGGCTGGCGAGCACCTGGCAGAGGTTACGGCTCCGCTCTTCAAAGGCGGAGAAGGTGATCATGATCCGACCCTGCGACTCGCCGCTGTCCTGGGGGTTGCCGCCAAAGCCGATAAAACTGTCGATCTGGATGCCACGTCCGGAAAAGACCGAGGCAATTGCTGCCGTATCGCCGGCATGATCCCTGGTGGTCAAAACCGCCAGCCACAACCGCATCTCATTTGTCATCATGCCACCATTGTTCGATTTTTTTCTGGATGGCCAGGGCGGAACGCTCGATCAGGATCCGTTCGGCACTCGTCATCTCCTCGCGGTCAGGCATCACCCGTTGCACCGTACCAGCCAGGAGCACGCGTCCGCCGCAGGGGCCGTAGAGACCATTCTCTCCCTCGTGCATGTACTGGGCCGAAACTTCCACCCGGCGGCCTTCGAGAACTGCTTTCACCAGTTCAACGGTGGCGGCGGCGGTGGCAGTCTGGGTTTTGGCATCCGTGTAATGGATAGCAAAGGGTTTGAGGGCAACGCGCAGGTCGGGCGGTAGGTTACGTATTGATTGGAGGGCTGCTATTGCCCCGTTGTTGGGATCGGAGCTGATCATTTCGATCAGACGACGCTGATGGGCCAGCAGGGCGGCTGGGTAGTCTTCAGTGGTCAGGCCCCGGCGCAGCTTGGGTTCCACCATTTGCCATTCTTTTTCGGTCATGCCGTGCACTCGAACCGAACTCCAGATAGGCACCATGCCGTTGCCGTGTTCGCCCAGCATATAGCCGTGCACCCGCTGTCGGCGAATGCCGAGATCCGAGGCGATCTCCCAGCGGAAGCGGGCTGAATCGGAAAAGGCCCCCATGCCGATGACGTGGGTGCGGGGCAGATACTTGGCAAAGATCGCCACCCCCAGTTCAACCGGATTGGTTACGATGATTACAACCGGGGGATATTCACGCCGGGTAGCGGCCAGAGAGCGGGCGAACCGTTCAAACACGGCGACATTGGCTCGGGCCAGAACGTCGCGGGAGGCTGCGCCGATCTCTGCGGGGTTGGTGGAAAAGGTCTGGCCGCCGGTAATCACCACTACGTCGCCGATGATTTTCTCAGGATCGTCAGTAACATTCAGTTCCGGGATTATCTCGGCATAAGCGTCCTGGAGATCGGCTCGGAACCCGTGCAGCAGGTGCGGCCGTTTTGATTGCGGGTTACTCCCGACCAATTGCAGGATTTCCCGGTTTTCCAGCAAGCGCTGCTGGACGATCTGGGTCACTATTTCCCGACCGCAGCCCCCGCTGGCCCCGACTATGGTCACATCCATGGTCTCACCTCTATTTGTGTACAGTTAGTGTGCCATCAACAAGCGACAGTTCGGCGGCTGATGGGTGTATCTACACGTTTGCATGATTATTGTAGCTGACTAGGATACCCTGCCAAGACTATTTTGCTACGCTATTGTGGACAGTTTTCCCGAGTTGAGTATGTTGTGTCGTTGAGCACTATGACTGCCCAGGTGCGCATAAAATCGCTTATAATGCAATTTTATGCTTCATTTCTTGTTGATTTCAGGGTATTATCTCCGCTCTTTTCCAGCTGCTCCCCTTTTCGACAGCAGCACCCCGGCATATCCCGGCGAGGTCACGATCAATTTTTCGTGGCCGTTTTTTTTTATAGGAAGTGAAACCATGCTGCAGGCAACTAACATCGCGCTTTCCTATGGCAAGCGCGTTATTTTTAAAGACGTCAATATCAAGTTTACCCACGGCAACTGTTACGGCCTCATTGGTGCTAACGGTTCGGGTAAAACGACTTTCCTTAAGATCCTTGCCGGCCAGAAGGATGCTGATAAGGGCGAGGTTTCAATCGATCCGAAGGAACGGATTGCCGTGCTCCAGCAGGACCAGTTTGTCTATGACGAAGAAAATGTGCTCGACACCGTCATCAGAGGTCACAAACGGCTTTACGATGTCAAAGTTGAGCGTGAGGCGCTGTACGCTCAAGCTGAACTGTCCGAGGCTGAAGGCATGCGCTGCGGCGATCTGGAGGTCGAATTTGGCGAGATGAACGGTTATGAGGCCGAATCAGAGGCTGCAGTCCTGCTCAGTGGTCTGGGGATTTCCGAGGAGATGGCTTCGCTGAAGATGAAGGAACTGGAAGGCGGCGATAAGGTGCGGGTGCTGCTGGCCCAGGCCCTGTTCGGCAATCCTGACATTCTCCTGCTCGATGAGCCGACTAACAACCTGGATGTCAAGTCCATCGCCTGGCTTGAGGAGTTTCTCATCCGTTTTACCAATACCGTTATCATTGTCTCGCATGATCGCCATTTCCTTAACCAGGTCTGTACCCACATGGCGGATATCGATTTTGGTCAGATCCGGGTCTATGTCGGCAACTACGATTTTTGGTACCAGGCCAGTCAGTTGATCCAGCAGCAGCGGCAGAACGAAAACAAAAAGACCTCCGCCAAAGTGGCGGAACTGAAAGAATTCATCCAGCGGTTTTCCTCCAACGCCTCCAAGGCCAAGCAGGCTACTTCACGTAAAAAACTGCTGGAGAAGATCGATATCGATGAAATGCCGATTTCCTCACGTAAATATCCCTTTATATCCTTCAAGCCGGATCGGCCCTGTGGCAACGTCATCCTGGAGGTCGAAAACCTTTCTAAGGCTATCGATGGCGTTGAGGTCCTGAAAAATCTGAATTTCTCGGTCAATAAGGGGGAGAAAATCGCTTTTGCAGGCGCCTTCAGTCTGGCCAAGACGACCCTGTTTCAGATTCTGGTCGGTGAGATGGAGCCCGATGCAGGCAGTTTCCGCTGGGGGCAGACCATCACCACCTCCTATTTTCCCAAGGAAAACAGCGCTTTTTTTAACAACAAACTCACCCTGGTCGAATGGTTCAACCAGTTCGTGCCGCCCAACGAGGGTGAGAGCTATTCCCGCGGTTTCCTTGGCCGGATGCTTTTTTCCGGTGAGGAGGCCTTGAAGAAGACCAATGTACTCTCAGGTGGTGAGAAGGTCCGCTGTATGCTGGCAAAGATGATGCTGATCGGTGCCAATGCCCTCATTCTCGATGAACCGACCAACCATCTGGATCTGGAATCGATCACATCGCTCAACAATGGTTTGATCGCCTTTCCAGAGGTCATCCTTTTTGCCTCCCACGACCACGAGTGTGTGGCCACTGTCGCCAACCGGATTATTGAGATCGGGCCTAAGGGTGTGATCGACAAAATGATGCAGTTTGACGATTATCTTGCCGACGAGGGTGTCGCTGCTCTGCGTGAGCAGATTTACCCCATAGAAAAACGGCGGTAAGCAAGATTCCCTCGGAGAGAGGGGAAACGGTTTTAACCTTGGTTGTCAGGCTTGGACCTGCAACCAAGGCAGGCGCAAGCGGCAAGGAAGAGTGCCAAGAGCCAGCTAAGGCTCGCCATGACCCATTGATGACCAGGAAAATACCGGCGATATGGAGAGTCCGGGATCCAGCTGGCAACAAAAGCGATGCCAATGAAGACCAGCAGCAGCGCTAGGGCAACGCTAGCCACGGGATGTTCGGCAAAGGGTTTGGTAATACGTTGCGATTTCATAGCATGCTGTAGATCTGAAAAGTTTTTTTAATAAGTCACCCTCTTGTTCTGATTCCGAAAATCACACGGCGTGTTAGCCCCTCTGGCTGGGCGTTGGTGTTGTTGTTTTAAATTGTTGTATCTTCTTCCTTCCATACCCGGTATTCTGCATAATCCAGTGGATCTGTCCATCTCGGCAGTAGTTTCTCCCGCCCCGTGCGCGGGTCTACCCGCCTTCTGATTTGCTCACTTTCATCTCCCGATAATCTCCATCGGCATGAGCAAACACCCTCTCCCATGTATGACGTCAAATTTGAAACCTTTGCCATTGGTGGCAGTAGTTACAACATCCGGTCGCTGCAGGACAAGCAGCAGTTCCATGATCCCGAAGGGACAGCGGAAAATATAGGCATCTCATCGGCCACCTGGTCGTTGTTTGGCAATGTCTGGCCATCCGGTCTCATTTTGGCTGATATTATGAGCAGCTATGATGTTGCAGATATCAATATTCTGGAAGTGGGCTGCGGACTTGGGATTGCGAGCCTGATTACCAATGAGCGGGGAGCTCAGCATACAGCCAGCGACTATCATCCCCTGGCTGATGAGTTCCTGCAGGAAAATAACCGTTTGAACAAGCTGCCGCCATTACATTTTGAGCGTTGTGATTGGGCGGAAGCGATTCCTTCGATCGGCCTTTTTGATCTCATCATTGGCAGCGATCTTCTCTACGAACCCGATCATCCCGCCTTACTTTCCCAATTCATTGATCTGCATTCCAGTAACTCGGTCAAGGTGATCATCATCGATCCCGGCAGGCGCCAGCAGGGACAATTCACCCGGCGGATGGAAGGGCTTGGCTTTGCGGCAAGTTTCGAGCGGGCCACTGAAAAGCAGGCACAATCGCGCAATTTCAACGGAAAGATTCTTCAGTACAGTCGCCAGAGTTAAGAATCTTGTTGTTGGCTTGAGGGGCATGTTCTGTATTCTCCAGCTGGAGGGTCTGCTGGTGGATAAATTCTGAATTTTTCCACAAACCCGGTCGGCTGGTAACTGAGTTTGGCGTGCCGTAAGCCTTCTTCGCCAAGGTCCTGCTCCCGATTGATCGTATCGTATATTTCAGGCAGGATGGCGGCAAAGGACTGATTGATAAACTGATAGAGTCCCTTGTAGCCGGAGACGGCTTTTTCAAATTGAATGACAAAACTGGCACTTCCCGCCAGTTCCTCGCCCAGGACATAGGCCACCGGCCGTGCCTCTACATAGTAAATTCCGCCGCAGAGCTGCAATCCTTCCATCTTTTCCAGTCCTTCCCGCGCCGCATCATAATCGCCTTGTTGCTGTGTCTCAGTCCGCCAATCCTCAAGGATGCGTAGGGCATCGTTGAGGTACTCTTCGCGCAGAGGCAGGGCTGTATAGGTGTTGGAGTTGACAAAGGCTTTGATGAGATTTCTTTTTTTATGATAATTTCTGCCACCGAGTTCAGCCAGATCCTGCCGCTGATACAGGTAGTCGAAGTTGTCCCTGTCTGCTTGGCTGCTATAGCCCCGCTCCGTTAGGGCCTCAGCTTGTCCCTTTGAGGCGCATTTCATCATCTTGTGATCATGAAAAAGTTGGTCCAGCAGCGGTTGCTCGGGGAGGCCGAAGGGAAGCATGAAAAAGGGAGTGGCGTTATCCCTGCCCAAGATGACCATCGTTGTGTCAGCCAGTACGGAAAGAACGTAGTGATGGTTCTGCCGGAACAGGTAGAGGTTGGCGAAGGTGAACTCAGAAAGGCCTTCGTGCAGTTGCTGAAAGAGTGGATGCAGCAGGGGGCGAAGTCCCACGGTTAATTCTGTGCTTTCAGGGTAGCGAGGGAGCATAGTCAGCAACACGAGGTTTTAAATGGTTGTCTCTGGAACGTAGAGGTGGAGTGATTTATCACTATCATACTCGTAAATGATAGACCACGTCATTTTTTGTTGAAAACAAACAGCCTCTTTGGACGTGTTGCCCCAGATCTGTTCAAGGCCATGGAAGGTGTACTGGCTGGTGCCGATAGTAACGGTGAATGCTCAAGATGTGCCGACAGGGGCCACCAGCGCAAACATGGATTCAGCAGCCCGGATGACTTCTGGATAGGTGAAATCCTGCAAGGTGAGGATGACTCGATTGCCGGAGTCGTGCATGGCAGCGAGAAAGTCGGCGGCCTGGTCGCCATGCGTAGCAATCATTGCCAGTGAAACCTGAGGGCAAAGGTAGTGGATGCAAAGGGGAGATTTAAACAAACGCAGTGTGCAGCCTGTAGAGGTCAGGTGGCTGCAGTAGTCTGGCCTGATCAGACGCCCCTGGTCAAGAGCATGGGCATGTTCCAGTTGTTGCAGAGCGGTAAGGACATGGACCAGGTGCAGGGTGTTTTGGGTCGGCCGGGCTAGCAGGAGATCGGAAGGGGAAAAAATGACATGATGTTCACTGTTGCAGCATCCCACCGGTGGGCGTTGGCAGTCAAGTGAGCATATTTCTCTGATATTATGCCCTTTTTCCTGGATAGCATCAAGCTGCCGGACGTAGAGGGAATAGCGGATAGCGGCTTGGCGGATAAGAGGAGGTTTGGAACCGAGATGGGTACTCAGGCGTTCGATCTGGTAGGCAACCTGCTCGGCTCGTAAAAAGGATAAGGGCAAGGCGTTCAGCACCTCGAGATCGGTGTGGACATGGCAAAAAGTATCATCCGGCAAGCTTTTGAGCCAACTATCAAACGGCATAACGCTCCGACCGGACGTCCGGAATGCTGCTGAGAGGAGATTGTGACCTTGCGTGCACTGCAAGGCGCCGGAGAGCAGTGCACATGTTGTGCATGTAGGGTCGAAGCAGGGTGCTTGGTAAGGAAGGTGGCTGGTAGCAGTTCATTGTTGCAAGTTCTCAGGATTATAGATCGTTTAATGGAGCATCGTTTAGTGTTGCCTCTGGTTTTAATCGATCGCAGAGACTAGTGGATATTCTTACTCACCCATAAAGCTTGCATGCCTTCAGCGGAGAAAGAGTGTTATTGTTGTGTCTGGGAGGAGGGATCACCTTTGTGCTGAGGCTCTGGATCATGTTTTGATCCGGATGGTGGTGGTTGGGTGGCAGGAGCTGGAGACGGAGGAATCCGCTCTTCGATGATCGGCGGCAGGGTTTCTCCATCGCTCGTTGTCTTCCCCGCATGGATGATCTGGGCCAGTATTTGAGGCGGCAGCGGCGCATCGAGCAATTCCAGGGCTGTCGGTTGATGTTCTGCACCACCTGGATTCGCCACTTCCTTAGGATGTGTTTCCCCTCTCGGGACAACGGGTGCGGTCACACCCTCTGCCTCGGTCTGTGTGGGGAGGGGTTCGGATTCAGAAGCCGCCACGGGTTGCTGGAGCAGAGCAGGTTGTTCGCGCATATTTAGTTGTTGCGGGACTTCGATTCTTATCTCGGTATCAAGGGTCTGTTCGGCCGCGGCCTCTGGTAATACTGATTCCGGCTGCAGCAGGACAGCTTTCTGCATCTTGGCCAGCAGTACTTGCACTCTTGGCTCCCGGTAAATCCCCATTTCCTTCAATCTGGCTGTCTTGCTGCGAAAGGCCTCGATGTCCGGCTGTTCCTCGACAATCATACCCTTCCTTTTGAAGAGAGCCAGTCGGGCCGTTTCTCTGGCCCGTTGATCAATCCGCTGATATAGGGAAGCCTGAACCAGGGCACCCTTGATCATTTCCTGATCCTGCTGGTTCAAGGTGTGCCACCAGGTTAACGAGGCCACACCAATGTGGGCGATATAGCTATGCCGGGTCAGGGTCAGGTATTTCTGGACTTCAAAGAAACTGTAAGCCTCGACAATCCACAAGGGATTTTCCTGGCCATCTAGAATCCCTTGTTCCAGGTCGGCATAGATAGGCCAGGGTTTCGGCGTCGGATTTGCTCCCAGTGTCAGCCAGGTGGCCGCATGGAGCGAAGAGGACATGACCCGTATTTTCAGCCCCGAAAGGGTGTCAAGCGTCTTCACCGGGCGGATATTGTTGCTCAGGTGTCTGAATCCGGTCTCGGAGAAGGCCAGACCTTTACAGCCGATAGTTTCAATATCGCGAAGGATGGCCGCACCCAGAGGGCCGTCGAGAAGAGCAGCGGCCTGCTGTTCGTTTCTGAAGAGAAAGGGAAAGGATATAACCCGGACAATGGGATCCAGATCCTCAAAAGCGTTGGTCGCGATGATCCCCATCTGGATGGTATTGGCCTGGAGGCCTTCGATTGCTTCAACCTCTTTGCTCCCGAGTCCGGCCGGGTCAATGGCTACCGTGAATCTTCCGGTTGATTTGGTTTCGATCAGTTCTTTGAATTTTTCAGCAGCTATTCGTTGTGGAGAACCAGGCTTGGTCAAGGTGGCGAGTTTAATCTCTTGGGAAGCAGCATGAGGTGTAGTGCCTAGAAGTGCGGACAGGAGGAAAAGGAAGAATACAAGTTGTTTCATATCCGAACGGTGCTGTAGCTTGAGGAGATACGGGAGAAGAGGGGTTCCCTGGTGCTTTGCTGTGGAATACTGCCGGGGTCTTATTTGCTGGTTTATCCCTACGCATATACTCTACTTCTTTTTGTTACTTTTTCAACAAGTTGCAGCATTGAGTCAAGAAAAATCGAGGCATAACGGTCTGGAGTGCTGATTTTACCAGAAGCGAGGGGGAGAGGGGCGTGGCGATATCGCGAGAAAGAGCGAGATATTTTGCGCTGTAGCGGCATGGAAATCAAGGAAACCGACGACAGTCTGGGCGACAACTCGCTGGCTGATTATTCCTGGGTTCCCAAGACTTTGCTGATAATTAATTCTTTGGTATAGATATCTGGTTCCGGTGATTGCCAGCTGATGAATTGTTTGACAACCCTGAGGAAATCGCCGTGATCGGCTTTGCACTGGTCGCAGATGGATTCGGCATGGTCTCGGTACATGATGATTTTGCTGGCGGCATCGCCGGCTTTATCAACTGCGGCCATTTTCCTGCATCCACAATCAAGGCGGATTACCGCAACACCGACAGCGTCGGGGCTACCTTCGAGTATGCCACCAATCATGGCCAGTTCTCCTTTTTCAGGGGAAGTGGCGGATTTGCCGCTTTTAGGTTGTTTCTTTGCCATCGCTATATGAGCCTCTTGAAATGATGTGGGGATTAGACACGTTCTTCTTACCTTTGTTTCGGTCAATATCAAATCAAAAAAAGTGGATTGCCTGGGAAGGAATCGCTCCATTATCGAGGTGATGCCGTACGGCATCATTGATCCTCCATGGGCGTTACCGGCCTAATTGAGCCGTTCCGGAAAATCTTTTAACTTGACAAAATATGGCCTGTCTTTTAAAGGAAAACGACTTTCGCGTATTGTTTTGCCTTGTAATCGAGGTTGCAATAACAACGTTTCTTTGTTCTCAATTCATTTTTTCGGAGGTTGTGTCATGTGGGAAATTATTGTTGATAAAAATAAATGTTCCGGTGATGAAGAGTGTGTCAATGCTTGTCCTGCACAGGTTTTCGAGATGCAGGATGGCAAGGCTGAGCCTGTAAATGCTGATGAGTGCCTCGGTTGCGAGACCTGTGTTGAGGTTTGCCCTGAAAGTGCTATTACCGTTACTGAAATGTAATTATACCAGTAATTTAGGTTGATCGATAAGCCCATCCCTTCTCGGGGATGGGCTTATCTCGTTTAGGGGGATGACGGTAGCTGCAATAGTGATATTTGCTAAAGGGGATGATTTTGACCCGTTTGTGTAAGCCCGGAGTGCCTCGAGCGGCCCATCTCTTCGCCGCTCCGTTTCTTTGGACCGTTATTGGCTGTCTTCTTATGTATCGTGGGTATGGCTGGCTCGATCCGGGACGTGGCCGGTTATTGCTTGCGATTGCCGGGGTGCTGGGTACGCTTAAATCGCTGGTAATCCTGGATTCAGTAGCACGGCGATCCATTCAGCGCATTATCCTTCTTAAGGACGGCACCTGCCTAGGTGCTGTCTATTCCTGGAAGACCTGGTTGCTGGTCGCGCTGATGATGACCTCGGGTATAATCATGCGAAAAATTACTGTGCCAGGACCATTCATCGGCACTCTTTATTGTGCCGTCGGCTGGTCTCTGTGTTATTCCAGTCGGCTGGGATGGCATCAATGGTTTATACTGTTTAAGAACAATGAAATCGCTTAATTGTATTGCAATCAGTCGAGCAGCTTTAGTCCATAATTTTGACCAATGTCGGCAGCTGGCAGGTGACGCCTCCATACTGGCCTTGGTCAAGGCCGATGGCTACGGTCACGGCATGATCGATTGCGCCCGAATTTTTGCTGAGTGTGGCGTGGCTGCGTTTGGCGTAGCAGAAGCGTTGGAAGGGGTGCAACTGCGCGCGGCAGGTATAACCCTGCCGATCTTTGTCTTTGCGGGAGTGATCCCCCAGACCGTCTCTGCTATCCTGGATGCCGAGTTGACACCAGTGGTGGTGGATCAGACTGTCCTGCCCGAATTGTCACGACAGGCTCAATTACGCCAAATTGAGGTCGGTCTGCACCTGAAATTGGATGCCGGTATGGGGCGTCAAGGGACATTGCCGGCCGATTTTGTGGCGCTTGTTAAGGCAGTACAGGCACTTCCCTGTCTGCGGATTGAAGGCGTCTTGGCCCATTTACCTTTGTCCGAAGACCGAAAATCCAACAATTCCTCGCAGGTTCTCGCCACTTTCACCGAGGTGACAGCTGCTCTTTCCCGACTTGTTCCGGGGAAATGCAGTCTGCATCTTGCCAACTCCGGCGGATTATTTTATGTTGCCGGAGCCCAGCTTGATATGATCCGGCTGGGTATATCGCTCTATGGGTACTATCCCGATGGCCATGTCGGCAGAGCGGCAGCCTCGCCGCCTTTGTTGCAGCCGGTCATGCGCTTTGCAACAAGGATCATCCAGGTGCGACAGATTCCCGCTGGCAGCGGTCTTGGATACAACCACCTCTTCACCACCTCCCGAGACTCAACCATTGCGGTATTGCCGGTGGGGTACGAAGATGGCTACCTGCGATGCCTTTCCAACAAGGCACAGGCGTTGATCGGTGGCAAGCGAGCCCCGGTGGTCGGACGGATTTCTATGAATCTAACGTTGGTCGATATCACCGGCTTTGATACGGTACAGGTCGGTGATGAGGCTGTCCTGCTCGGCAGGCAGGGTGGCGAAGAGATATCTGCCGACGACATTGCCGGCTGGATGCAGACCATTAGTTATGAGGTGCTCTGTCTGTTCGGTAAGCTGAACGAAAGAGTGCTGGTCGATTGATGGTAGTTACGAAGCCCGCATATTTTTTTAAGACTAAGACTGGTGCAGGCCTGGGCCGCAAACCCTTTCTTGTTTCGATTGCTTTTTTTATTCAACCCGTAGCATCATGATAAAATCACGAGTCAAAGACATTGTTGATCGCTGTTTCGCAGAAGGGGTTCAGATAGGATACTGGGGCGCTGCTGCTGGCGGCAGATATACCATAGAGGTCCCAAAACGCGAGGGGCAGGGCGATTTTTCCACGAACTTCGCTCTGGTCGCTGCCGGTATCGACAAACGCAAACCACGGGATCTGGCCGCCCAATTCGCCGAACTGCTCGGAAACGATCCGCTCATCGACCGAGTGGAGATTGCCGGTCCAGGTTTCATCAACCTCTTTCTCAGTAAGGAAATCTGGGCTACCGTGCTGGCCCCGATTTATGCGCAGGATGAGCGCTTTGGATGCTCCGACATCGGAGGAGGCCGACGGGTCCTGGTTGAATTTGTCAGTGCCAATCCCACCGGCCCTTTAAGCGTCGGCCACGGGCGTAATGCTGTGCTCGGCGACGCTATAGCTCGTGTCCTTGCCGCTGCCGGTTATGCGGTTCATCGTGAGTACTATTTTAATGACGCCGGCCGCCAGATGCGGATACTGGGCGAATCCACCAGAGCACGCTATCTCGAACTGCTCGGTCTCCCGAATACCTTTCCCGAAGACGGCTATCAGGGCGACTACATCTACGACATCGCCCGCTCGATGATCGATGCCGACGGTGACAGCTACCGGGATGCAGAATTTACGGTGTTCAAGGATCGGGCCCAGCAGGCTATTTTCGCCGATATCGATGCCACCCTCAAGCGAATAGGTATCGGTTTTGATACCTATTTCAACGAACACACCCTCTATGACGACGGCCGAGTCGACGAGGTGGTTAATACGCTGCGTGCCAAAGGGCTGGTCTATGAGAAAGAGGGGGCCACTTGGTTCAAGACCTCCGAGTTCGGGCAGGAACAGGATCGGGTTATTATCAAGAGTACCGGCGAACCCACCTATCGACTGCCGGATATTGCCTACCATTGCGATAAGTTTAAACGTGGATTCGACTGGATGATCAATGTCTTTGGTTCCGATCATATCGCCACAGTCCCCGATGTCCTTGCCGGGATCAGGGCGCTGGGTTTTGACGATGAGCGGATCACCGTGGTGCTGTATCAGTTCGTTACCCTGCTGCGTGAGGGCAAGCAGGTGAAGATGTCGACCCGCAAAGCCACCTTTGTCACCGTTGATGAATTGGTGGACGAGGTCGGCCCCGATGCCCTCCGATTCTTTTTTCTGATGCGCAAACCCGACAATCTGATCGAGTTCGATCTCGATCTGGCCAAAAAACAGAGCCAGGAAAACCCGGTTTTTTATGTGCAATATGCCCATGCCCGTTTGTGCAGCATCGAGCGTCAGGCCGGGGAACAGGGACTGGCGGTGCAGGTGGCGGACAATGTGCTGCATCGGTTGGTTGAGGCAGAAGAGCACGCATTGCTCAAGACTATGGCCGACTATCCCCAACTTGTGGCTGGGGCTGCTAGCGATTTGGCGCCCCATCGGGTGATCTTCTATCTGATGGAACTTGCCGGACAGTTTCACGGTTTTTACAACAAACACAAGGTGCTGACTTCTGATCTGGAGTTGAGTCAGGCACGCCTCTTACTCTGCGGGGCACTGCAGCGAGTGTTCCGCAATGGGCTCCACCTCGTCGGCCTTTCCGCACCGGACAACATGTAAGGCGTTTTGACCATGGCAGCGGTTTTCTGGCAACTTAAGGCTTGCTTTCCCTTGCAGAAGACTTACAAAATACCGCTTGAAGTACTCTATTCAACCAGTATGGGGTTTTGATGATCTCGGCAGACCTTGTTGTCCATTGCGGAGCGAGTTGTGGGACTCTTTAAGAAAAAGCCCCTGCCGCCGCCTCAGCAGCAAGGAAGAGCCAAGCCTTTCCGTTTTGAGCTGGGTTGGCGTGGGATGTTTGGTCTGGTGGTCGTCTGCTTCTGTCTGTTTCTCTGGATGTTTCTTTTAGGTATTTGGGCTGGACAAACCATTCTTCTGCCGTCAAAGGAAAACCGGTTGGCTCAATCAGGCGGAACGTCAAAACAGGTGCCAACCAAGACAACAACGACTCCTCCCCCTCTTAAAGAACAACAGCGAGCCACTGGCCCATAATAACGGCAACGGATGAGAATTAAAAGAAATCAGAGAACAGCAAAAAAGACTGGTATCTCCATTGTGCACGGCATGCGCAAGGGCTTTGTCCAGCATGTCAAAAAGAATGGGGTGCTGTATGCGCCTGCCCTGGCACCGATCGTCTTCTTCTTTCTGGCCCATGTTATTTATTTGTTGGCCTTCGTGCTCATGAAGATGGGGGTGTTGCAGAATGAGCAGTTGGTGCATAAGGCCATCGTGACCTGGGCGGTCTTTGGCTTCCCCTCCCTTCTTCTCAGTTCCTATCTTTGCTTTTATGTTGTGAATCGTTTTGCGGTGGGGGTACTGGCACGTAAGTTTCCTCTTTGGTCCGCAACAACGCTCAACCTGTCGATTGGATCGGTCTATGGGGGTGCTATAGGTGTTTTGCTGGTACTGCTGCGTAAGCCGGAGGCTTGGTTCAGTGCGCTTTTGCTGCTGTGCATCGGCATTGTCGCCGGTCAGGGTAACTGGTTTTTTTATCGAAAAATCGCAGGTGTTGATGCATAACCATAGATTTTGGCGCCGTTTCCGATGTGCTTCTGAGGTCTGCAATTGTTGTGTAGGGTCGGTTTCTTTCAATTGTTAGGTGGCTTATATGGCTGATACTCCAATGAAACAGATGGGCGGCAGAATACGCCCTGCCCGGATGGGTGATGTTCGTTCCATCCATGGGCTGCTGACGATCTTTGCCGCTAAGGGCTTGATGCTGCCTCGGTCCATCAGTTCTCTGTATGATCATCTTCGCGATTTTGTTGTGTATGAGGAGAAAGGCGTTATTCTGGGGATTTGTGCACTGCATATCTGCTGGGACGATCTAGCTGAAATTCGTTCTCTAGCCGTGGCCGAGACCAAACAAAAATGCGGCATAGGCGCTTTGCTGGTCGAATCCTGCCTGGACGAGGCCCAAAGCCTGGAAATCAAGAATGTGTTTGTCCTCACCTATCAGGCCGTCTTTTTTCGCAAGTTCGGTTTTAAGGACTGTGATAAACAGGATCTGCCCCATAAAATATGGAGTGATTGTCTCCATTGCTCCAAGTTTCCCGATTGCGACGAGGATGCGTTAATCCGCACTTCTGGAGATTTTCAACCAAAACATTGATCCGGAATTCAACGGACTTATTTTTTTCTATTTATCCTGAGGGCTCTTAAGTCCTTACAGGGAGATGCATGATGGTAGGAAGGGTACTGGCAAAAATATTCGGCAGCCAAAACGATAGAATGATCAAGCTGTATCGTAAAACCGTCAGGGTGATAAACGAATTTGAGGCAACGGTGGAGCCGCTTTCCGATGAGGAACTGGCCGGAAAGACCGTGCAATTCAAAGAGCGGTTGGCTCAGGGGGAAACCTTGGATGCTTTGCTGCCTGAAGCCTTTGCCGTGGTCCGGGAGGCGGCCAAGCGAGTCCTTGGCGAGCGCCATTACGACGTCCAGTTGATCGGTGGTTTAGTGCTCCACGATGGGAAGATTGCGGAAATGAAGACAGGCGAGGGTAAAACGCTGACCTCGACTCTGCCGGTCTATCTCAACGCACTTACTGGTAAAGGTGTACACCTGGTCACAGTCAACGATTATCTGGCCAGTCGCGATGTCAAATGGATGGGTGAGGTGTATCGGTTTCTAGGCCTGACCACCAGTTGCATCCTTCATGATATGAACGACGAAGAGCGGCGGGAGGCGTACGCAGCCGATGTCACCTATGGTACCAATAACGAGTTCGGATTCGACTATCTCCGCGACAACATGAAATTTTCCCTGGAGGATTACTGTCAGCGGGGTTTTCATTATGCCATCGTCGATGAGGTTGACTCTATCCTGGTTGACGAAGCCAGGACGCCGTTGATCATTTCCGGCCCAGCCGAGATGTCCACCGATTTGTACCTCAAAGTCGACCGGATCATGCGGCATTTCAAGGCAGATGAACACTATACCAAAGACGAGAAATCCCGCCAGATCATGCTCACCGACGATGGTGTCGCTCTGGGCGAGCAACTGCTGGAGGTGGATAACCTCTATGATCCCCGCAACATCAATCAGCTCCATCATATTAACCAGGCCCTGAAGGCGCATTTCGTCTTCCACCGCGATGTTGATTACATCGTCAAAAGCGGCGCTGTAGTTATTGTCGACGAATTCACCGGCCGCACCATGGAGGGACGTCGTTATTCCGATGGTCTGCATCAGGCTCTGGAGGCCAAAGAGGGCGTCAAGATTGAGAAGGAGAACCAGACCCTTGCCTCGATCACCTTCCAGAACTATTTCCGCATGTATAAAAAGCTGGCGGGCATGACCGGAACCGCGGATACCGAGGCCCCTGAGTTCAAGAAGATTTATAATCTCGACGTGGTGGTTATTCCGACCCATCAGAAGATGATCCGGATCGACTATGCGGATCTCATCTACAAGAATCAGGATGCCAAGTACCGAAATATAGTTAATGAAATTAAAGAGTTGAATGTCAAGGGGCAGCCTATTTTGGTGGGAACCATCTCTATCGACATTTCCGAGAAGATTTCCAAGATGCTCACTAAGGAAGGGGTCGAGCACGATGTGCTCAATGCCAAGCAGCATGAACGTGAGGCCGAGATTATCGCTGGTGCCGGGCAGAAAGGCCGGGTGACCATCGCTACCAACATGGCGGGTCGCGGGACTGACATCAAGCTCGGGGAAGGCGTCCGCGAACTCGGAGGCCTGCATATTTTGGGTACCAGTCGGCATGAGAGTCGCCGCATTGACAATCAGCTGCGCGGTCGTTCAGGCAGGCAAGGCGACCCAGGTTCTTCCCGTTTCTTTCTCTCTCTTGAGGACGACCTCTTGCGCATCTTCGGTTCCGACCGTTTGTCCACTATTATGGACAAACTGGGCATGGAGGAAGACGAGCCCATCGAACATAGCATGGTTTCCAAGGCGATTGAAAATGCTCAGCGCAAGGTGGAGGGCCACAATTTCGATATCCGCAAGCATCTGCTCGAGTATGACGATGTCATGAACAAGCAGCGTGAGGTCATCTACAGTCAACGGCGTGAGGTGCTCGAAGGCGACAATGTCCTGCCGATTATCAAGGATATGCTCAGTGATCTGATCGAAGAGATTGCCGGTGAGTTTGCCATCGCCAAAAAGCAGGCTGATGAGTGGGATTGGCAGGGGCTGGAGGAACGGGTTGCGCAGGTGTTTAATCTCCAGCTCGAATGGTCGCCAGAAGAACGACAGGAACTGAATAGCGAATCCTTCACCGAAAAACTAAACGAAACGGTGCAACAGGGCTATGCCCGCCAGGAAGAACGTAATGGTGAAGTCCAGATGCGTCAACTCGAGCGGATGGTGCTACTGCAGATGGTCGATAATCTGTGGAAAGAGCATCTGTTGCACATGGACCATCTCAAAGAAGGGATTGGGCTACGCGGCTATGGCCAGAAAAACCCGCTCAACGAGTACAAGCGGGAAGGGTATAACTTGTTTCTGAACATGGTGGAGGCGGTCAAACAACACACCCTTGCCAATCTGATGCGGATTCAGATCGTTCATGATGATGAATTGGAGAGGATGGAAGAAGAGCGACGGCAGCAACGCGAACGTGAGTTGGCGGAGGCTAAACGAAGCAGTGGCGCGGCTTTGGCCGAAGTCGAACGAAAACCAGTGCAGCGAATTGAAGACAAAATCGGCCGTAATGCGACCTGCCCTTGCGGCTCAGGAAAAAAATACAAGAAATGCTGTGGGTTGACCGCCTGAGCCCCATCGTTTGGCGCCGGATCAGCCCGTGGTTTTGTATCAGAAATTTTAAACGATCACTGCTAATGGCTGATTTCAGACGCTGAGGCGGTCGGAACCGAACTGATTTTCTTCCATATGCCTGGTCTCGTGCTACCTGAGGTTATGTTTTTCTGATTGGTTGCCAATATATCAGTCTG
>CAITZN010000446.1 GCA_903896915.1 uncultured bacterium | reverse complement strand
TCATCCATGGGGGTGATCCGCCGCGCCTGCATCTGGTCGGGCTGATAGGACAAAGCCGGGACCCTGCCGATCGAACCGCAACAGATATTCCTGGCAATGTCGACCACGTCGGCGGCTACGGCACTGCCGGTAGGGATACTGCCGGCACCCAGGCCATGCAGCAGGATATTGCCAACCATGTCGCCCTGGAAATGGATAGCATTAAAAGCGCCATTGATCGAGGCCAGCAGATGATCCTGCGGCACCATCGTAGGGTGAACCCGGGCTTCGACATGCTCGCCGTGGTTGCGGCTGATTGCCAGCAGCTTGATGCGGCAGCCGAACTCGCGGGCCAGTTCGATATCGATCGGCTCAATTTGCGAGATACCCTCGGTGGCGATTTCCTTGTGGGTGATCGGCGTGCCATAGGCGATAGTCATCAGGATGGCCAGCTTGTGGGCCGTATCGATACCCTCGATATCGTAGGTCGGGTCCGCCTCAGCAAACCCTAGTTTCTGGGCGTCCTTGAGGACATCGGCAAAAGCGATGCCTTCATCAGTCATCCGGGTCAGGATGTAGTTGGCGGTACCGTTCAAAATACCCATAATGGAGAGGATTTTGTTGGCCACCAAACCCTCCTTCAGGGCCTTGATCACCGGAATCCCGCCACCGACGCTGGCCTCGAATCCGACTTCAACCCCCTGCTTGGCGGCTGCGGCAAAGATGTCGCGTCCCTCCTGGGATAGCAGGGCCTTGTTGGCGGTCACCACATGCTTGCCGGCGGCTATCGCCTGCATCACCAGAGTTTTAGCCGGTTCGATGCCGCCGATCAACTCGACGATGATATCGATATCCGGGTCCTTGACCAACTGCATTCCATCCTGCGTCAACCGGATATCCTTGAATCGTTCCGGCAAGTCGTAGGTGCTATGATCGGCAATACCAACAAGCTTGATGCTCATGCCCGTGCGCCGGACCAACCGTTCGCGCTGCGTCAGTAAAACTTCCGCCAGCCCCTGCCCCACCGTACCAAAACCAATCAGCCCAACCTTGATTTCTTTCATGCCTGTCGTCCCTGCAAAAGTTGAAAGATATATTCATATTGGCCATTTTCTACCCTCTTTCCTGCGGCTTGTCAAAAAGTATGCGCCAAGGTGCCCCCTCATGCCAGCATTGCAGATATTCCCTCTTGCCTCCCCGGCAAAATGCGGCGACAAAAAACAATCGCTAACCTCCTGTATTTTTGACCGTATCCTCATTATCACTTCCCCTTATCTAAACCATCATTTTTCATGGCGTATTCAAGCAAGGTACTGTATATTCATCGCCTCAATGACAGGTCATTCATTTTCTGACCCATATTTTTACCAAACATATAAAGACGTTACCCAATCATTTTTGAATCAAACTTGGAGGAACCCGGCATGAACATCCTTACTTTCGGTCCGAATGGCAGCGGCAAAGGCACCCAGGGCGCTATCGTCAAAGAAAAATATGGCATCAACCACATTGAATCAGGCGCCATTTTCCGTGAGCACATCAAAGGCGGTACTGAGCTCGGCAAAAAAGCCAAGGCCTATATTGACCGCGGCGATCTGGTTCCCGACGAAATCACCATCCCTATGGTACTCGAGACTCTGAGCAATTCGAAAGAGCAAGGCTGGCTGCTGGACGGCTTTCCCCGTTCGCTGGCTCAGGCAGAAGCCTTGGACAAAGCCCTTAAAGACGCAGGCATGAAACTTGATTTCGTTGTCGAGATCACACTGGACCGCGAGGTCGCTAAAGGACGCATCATGGGCCGTCGCCTGTGCGCCAACGACAACAACCATCCTAACCATATAGCCTTTGAGGCCATCAAGCCGGTCGAAAAAGACGGCAAGCTGGTCTGCCGTGTCTGTGGCGGTGCCCTTTCCGCCCGGGCTGACGATCAGGATGAAGAGGCGATCAACAAACGCCACAATATCTACTATGACGAGACCACCGGCACCATGGCAGCGGTCAATTACTTCAAGAAACTTCCGGGTTCCGCAGTCATTACCGTGGATGGTTCCAAAAATATCAAGGAAGTTTCCCAGCTGATCATCAGCCAGCTGCCGTAACACCGACAGCTCGCTGCCCAATGCTTTGCCAAACGTTTCCGCGCCTTCGGGCACGGAAACGTTTTTTTATTTGACACCCTCCTCTATTCCCTTATGGTTGTGAACATGAAAACACTTATATCAGCCAACCTTGCGCATTCCATCATGGCCAAAGAGGCTTTTGTCAAAGAGTCTCTCGACGACATCCTTCGCTTGACCGAGTGGATACG
Source organism: uncultured bacterium (assembly GCA_903896915.1). Lineage (GTDB taxonomy): Bacteria > Desulfobacterota > Desulfobulbia > Desulfobulbales > Desulfobulbaceae > Desulfobulbus. Next base: position 492 of record CAITZN010000446.1, on the reverse strand, counting down.
GGAAGTTTTTGAAAACGGCGGCAAGTTGCTGCTTTTCGGTAATGGCGGCAGTGCTGCCGACGCCCAGCACCTGGCAGCCGAATTTGTCAACCGCTTCCTCATCAACCGCCGCCCCCTGCCCGCCCTGGCCCTGACCACCGACAGCTCGATACTTACCGCTGTTGGCAACGATTTTGGCTACGACCTTGTTTTTGTCAAACAGATCGAGGCGCTGGGCAAGCCCGAGGATCTAGCCCTGGGTATTTCGACCTCCGGCAACTCCCCAAATGTCGTCAAAGCGATGCTGGCTGCCCGGAAGATCGGCATGAAAACAGTGGCCCTGACCGGCGGCACTGTCCGGCCCGGAGGCGACCTGGCTGCCGTCTGCGACATGGTGCTCAACGTGCCGTCGGATGCCACCCCCCATATCCAGGAAACGCACCTCTGGCTGGAACATACCCTCTGTGAAATCGTGGAAAGGCAGATGTTCGGCACCCCCTGACCACAGCGAAT
>CAITZN010000445.1 GCA_903896915.1 uncultured bacterium | reverse complement strand
CTGTTGGAAAAGCACATTAGGTTTGATAACTACTTTCTTCCCGGCAATATCCTGAGAAAAGAGTTCAAAAGCCCGATCAACAGCTTCTCGGCAGGTCTCATATGTTGCTGGATAAATCATGACACGATTCATATTTCCTCCTTTTATGCACTACCGTTGAGTTTCATCATCAATATTTGCATTCTGATAGTGTTACCAAAAAATGCTGTGTCTTCTTACTTGGATTCTTTATCAATCGGGCAATGCAGGGCTTCTTCCATCAAAAGGGTTGAAAAGCATTTATTACATGAAATACACGTTGCCTTTGCCTTGTCTCCATCAGCCCATCTTTTAACCAGGTGTGGCTCCCTGATGAGAGGTCGCGAGAGCGCCACATAATCAGCCTGGCCCGATGTCACCATTTCTTCGGCTAGGTTGAACGACAAAAAGCCGCCCACCAAAATAAGAGGAATCTTTACCTCCCTCTTAAATGCCTCCGCAGCCTTACGGTAGTAGACTTCTTTCTTTTCCGACTTGAAAGTGCCCATCCGGGAAGGAACCAGCCTGCCAGACTCAAAGGTGCCACCACTCATCTCAATAGCATCCATCCCCTGCTCTTCAAGCATACATGCAACCTTGACCATCTCTTCCGCAGTAAAACCGCCCTCAAGAAAATCCTCTGAGTTGATTTTAACCATCAACGGGAACGATCGCCCTACCCTACCCCTGATTTCAGTATACACTTCGAGCAGGAACCTGGCCCGGTTTTCAAGGATGCCGCCGTAGACATCAGCTCTTTTGTTATAATAAGGAGATAAAAACTGGCTGAGCAAATAACCATGGGCCGAGTGAATTTGAATGGCATCAAAACCGGCTGCAACTGATCGTTCGGCCGCATCACCAAAGGCTTTTACCGTCCTCTGGATGTCTTCAGCGGTCATTGCAGTAGCTACCTTGAGCCCCTCTTTCGACAGATTGGACGGTCCGAGGGCTGCATATTCTTTTTTGCCGATGCCCCTGATTCCAGCATGGGCAAGCTGAATGGCAACGACTCCACCATTTTCGTGAATAACAGAGCAGACACGTTTCAAGCCGTCAATCATCGCGTCGGAATAGGCACCCATCTGTCGCGGTCCAGCCTGACCTTCCCTTAGCACATGGGCATGGCCGGTAATGATAAGACCAACCTCGCCACGGACTAGATCCAACATGTATTGCAACAGTTGGTCCTTCACCGTGCCATCAAGATCCGCCATCGCCTCATGGGTCGCGGATCTGACAAAACGGTTTTTTAATTGCATTCCGTTGATCACTGTCGGTTTAAAAAGTATGGACATATATTCTCTCATGGCTTTACGTTGGCTTTAACTATCAGTAGGACAGCTGGCAGTTTTTACATCCAATTTATCTCTCAACAACAGCTCTCATATATAAGATACAAGGTCCAATTATAAACGATATTTCTCAAAAGAGGGATGGTGCCTGTTGTCACAATAATACACACAAATTTGCAAACTTACCTAGTCGGCCTTGAGAAAGGCTAATCTACCTGATTTATTTGATAAGATTAGCGAAACACATCACTATAGTTTGCAGGACATAGCCCTTTCACCCTTCAATTTCCGGTGATTTCTGATGCATCCCAAGAAGCAGATTACAAGCCCTCAGTTGAAGATATTCCACAACTGCCTTGAAAACATTATCAACCGCAGCATGCATTGTACCGGCTGAGCGGCCTGATTGGGTGGGAGATGGATGTTCGAGCAGGAATTTGAAAAGCTGTATGCCAAAGAAGGTCGTCTTGGTCCCCCCATCCGTCTGATGGTTGGTTCAACCTAGATGGAGCTTCGCATACCAGCTTTCCGACGAAGAGGTGGTTCAGCGCTGGAGGGAGAATCCGTAGTACCAGTATTTCTGAGGGGAAGAGTGTTTCCGGCACCAGCTCCCGATCGACCCATCATCGTTGAGCCGATAGTGCCGTAACATCTTATAACAGAGGGCCGAACTCAATCTGAAACTCACCATACCGGCGGGTTGGTCCAGTTCGGGACCACCACCGTACGGGACAAAGCACCACGACGTGGCCGTAATCCTAAGACAGGGGCCGCCATGACCATCACCAAGCGGTAGACGGTTTCTTCCCGTCCCAGCAAACGACTGCGCGAACGGCTGCCTAAGTGATAGCTGTTTAATAATTTAGCAGCGGGCATTGTCAACGTCACCTGCAGATCATATATTCTGTTTACAGCAAAAGTTATTCTGACAGGATGCCCGACAATAGCTCGGTACACGCAAGTGGAGTCATCCGATGTAAGCAGAGTGACCAAGCTGAAAGAGTCGAGTTCCTTGACCTCTTAACGGAGAATCCTCCGTTGAGGTAGGCGGGCAAACACCCATCCGCCACGTCAGGTAATTCGACTGTTCACGAAGGCTCTCCCCCTCGGGCTTCTGACCTGAGTTCATGGAGGGCCTTTCTTTTTGCCTGTCACCGTATCGATCTGCTTTTGGCCTGGTGGATATATAGCGGGGACGATGACATGTGCTTCACTGCCGAGGGCGAAACTGAAGGCTCTGAACAGCTCTATGACTGGAAGCGGACAGAAAAAGAAATCAGCACAACAGGTTCCAGGGGAAAAAATGGAGTTCGCAAGCATGTATTTCGTTACGCTGCACTATTCAAAGCTAACGTACCATTAACACGAGGCTAGAGATTTGCAGAGAGGTCCAGAACATGCTGCAAAGAGTGAAAGAGGAACGAGGAGGCTGCCGGTGTTGAATCTTTTTCTGGTCGCCAACTTTAGGATTATCCCATAGTCGCGAGGTGCCCTATGCAGCACATCGATCAGTACAGCCGGGCTACGATGGAATTCTCTCTGACCTGGAACAGCGATGGTACCACCCATATCGAGCAACTATATGCTAACCCGGTCAGCTTCTGGCGGGATGTCCTTGATCCCCACTTGGTCAAGGGATTGCTGGGGAGAAGCGTGGGTGATCGGTCCCTGGTGCAGATACCGATGGATAGATTCCCGAACCCCTATGATTCCCGAAAGAAAATCCTCATCCAGCCTGATCAGTTCCAGGGGACTGACGGAAAGGGCATGCGACTGATTCCTGCCCCTGGCCGTTTTTACCCCCAAGGTATGCTCAGAGGTGTTGGCGGCGTCTACAATGAGTCTGGCAGGCCATGCCGCTTTTTAGGTCGGGAGGGCGATCATTTGCTCTTTGACCTCAATCATCCCCTGGCTGGTCGCGATCTCACGTTGCAAGCTGAGATAGTTGGAATGTATCCCCCACAGAAAGAACGCGGCGGCCGCTGTGAGGATTGGCTGGAGCAGATCAGTACTGATGGCCCCGGGATGCAGGCGCGGTTAGCAGGCCAGGATGGCGCTTTATTTGCCAAAGAGAATTTTCAACGTCTGGATGAACAGCTGGATTCGGTCTTTTATCAGCAACCTCGCCTGGTTCATCACCTTGACAGCACGGCCAGGAAGGAGATTAGCAATCACTATGCCCGGTTAATCCGACCTGGATCTCAAGTCCTCGACCTCATGGGCAGTTGGAGCTCCCATCTTCCGGACAATCTGGAATTGGCTGGGTTGACCGTTCTGGGGATGAACCAGGAGGAGTTGCAGCAAAATCGTCGAGCTACTGACACCCTGGTGCAGGATCTTAATAGCAAACCACTCTTGCCTTTTAAAGGTGCCAGTTTTGATGCCGTCATTTGTACTGCTTCGGTGGAATACCTTATTGATCCGCTGGCGGTGATGGCGGAAATCAAACGGATTCTACGGCCTGGAGGGCTGCTGGCTTTTGCTTTTTCCAATCGCTGGTTTCCACCCAAGGCTATCCGGATCTGGGCTGATCTGCATGAGTTTGAACGGTTGGGACTGGTGGCAGACTTGTTCCACATGGTGGGCGGCTTTGGTGGCATCACCACTCTGTCACACCGCGGTCATCCCCGCCCACAGGACGATCCCCACCAAGAACTCTGGTTCAGCGATCCGGTCTATATGGTGTGGGGATACCACCTATAATAGAAAGAAATGTATATCTTAGAACGCAAGCAGCGGGTGGCGGCATCGATGGAGCAGGTATGGGCATTCCTGCAAAATCCCGCCAATCTTGATCGGATCACCCCGGAAGATCTCCGTTTTCATATTGTATCCGATATCCCGGCAATCATGCACAACGGGCTCATTATCGAGTACCGAATTACTATCCCCCTGATGGGCACCCATACCTGGGTGACGGAGATCAAGCATATTCGCCCCGGCCACTCCTTTGTCGATGAACAGCGACTGGGCCCGTATCGTTTCTGGTACCACTATCACGAAATCCGTCAGGAAGGCGACATGGTGCTACTGATCGACAAAGTCATGTACCAGCCGCCTTTCGGGGTGTTTGGCCTGTTGCTCCATAGATTGTATATACGAAGAACCCTGGATCGGATCTTTAGGTACCGAGAGGTCCAACTGCATAACTATCTTTCCATCAGTTCCTCAAAACCCCACCCTGTGGACAAGTGAGGTTACTTTTACAGCTTTATGTTGTCTTAATTATCCAGGATCAATTCTATCAAGACACCCCGCCTTAATGAGGGGCTGTTCATCATCGGCAGTTTTTCTTTTGGCGTGGCCTACCTGGCAGCAGTACACCCGCTCAACGCCTTGAGTATTGGCTGGTCATGACCGGGTTTGGTGCGATGTCGGTGATCGACGGCAGAATCAGTGGAAAATGGTTCGCAGGTTCGGTGCCTGAAAAGTCGTTATGCACGGAAAGCATCACTTAACTTCAACGCGATAAGGAATAATTATGCGCCACCCTGAACATCACAAGATT
>CAITZN010000444.1 GCA_903896915.1 uncultured bacterium | reverse complement strand
CAACCCTGAACTTTAAGGAGCGGTTTTATGAAACGGATATCCCTAGCTGTATTGATTTTTCTCGTGATCCTGGCAGGTTGCTCGTCACCGACAACGGAATCGAAAAAAGAGGAACCACAGAGTCCCCAACCCTTGACCTCGGAGAGCACCGCGACCAAGACTGAGGTGCAGCAACGGGTGGATAAAGAACAGCAGCAGGTTTATCGACCCGTGCCGGCAGCCGAGGCCATGGCCTCTCCGCCCCAGGCCGCCCGAATGAAGGCGGCCAAAACTGCCGGGATGGTCGCTGCCGACCGGGCCAAGCCCTACATAGCCGCCCCGCCCACTTGGAATCGGGAATCGTACAACCCGGTAAAGGAAAGCGGCTTCATCAATGCCGGCCGTGATCCGTTATCCACCTTCAGCATCGATGTAGATACCGCCGGGTATACCAATGTGCGTCGTTTCGTAACGGGTGGCAGCCTGCCGCCAGTAGGCGCGGTCCGTATTGAGGAGATGATCAACTACTTCTCCTATGACTACCCGGCGCCTTCAAGCTCCGAGCCTTTTTCTCTCAGTGCCGAGACCGGCCCCAGCCCGTTTCACAAAGGCTACCAGCTGGTGCGCATCGGACTCAAGGCTCAAGATATAGCCAAAGAGCAGTTGCCGCCTTCCAACCTGGTTTTTCTCATTGATGTCTCCGGTTCCATGCAGGATGCGAACAAGCTCCCCCTTATTAAGCAGGCGATGACGCTGTTGGTCAAGCAACTCGGGGAACGTGACCGAGTGTCCCTGGTTGTTTATGCCGGGGCCGATAGGGTAGTGCTGCCCCCCACAAGCGGCAATCGGCAGCAGGAGATTATCGCGGCCATCGATCAGCTGCAGGCCGGCGGCTCAACTCATGCTTCCGGGGGCATCCGGACCGCCTATCAGCTGGCGCGGCAAAGTTTTATGCGCGGCGGCAACAACCGTGTCATCCTGGCTTCAGACGGCGACTTCAACGTGGGTGTCACCAGTCGGGACGAGCTGCAGCGCATGATCGAAGACGAACGCCGGTCGGGCGTCTATCTGACCGTACTCGGGTTCGGCATGGGCAATTACCACGATGACACCATGGAGATCCTGGCTGACAAGGGCAATGGCAATTATGCCTATATCGACAGCCTGCTCGAGGCCAATAAAGTGATGGTCAAGGAGCTGAGCGGCACCCTCTTCACCCTGGCAAAGGATGTCAAAATTCAGGTGGAATTCAATCCGGCGCGGGTGGGCGCGTACCGGCTGATCGGTTATGAGAATCGGGCCCTCGCAGCTGAGGATTTTCGCGATGACAGCAAGGATGCCGGCGAGATCGGCGTCGGCCATCGGGTGACCGCCCTCTATGAACTGATTCCAGCCGGCCATTCATCGATTCCAGGACTTGATCCCCTCAAATATCAGACGCCCAAAAGAGTGCCGTCGAGCACTTCACAAGAATTAATGACCGTCAAGCTACGTTACAAACCGTTGAAGGCTACCAGTTCCCGTTTG
>CAITZN010000443.1 GCA_903896915.1 uncultured bacterium | reverse complement strand
CATTTTTTTGCCGAACTCCTGATTACGGAGTTGTGCGCTGGTAATATTGCGTGCAGTCTGGAGCGCAGCTTCACCCACCAGAGGAATCGGGACTGCACTCCTCAACATCAATACCATAGCAAACTTATCCTCAACCCGCATAAGAATCGGCACATTAGGCTTGGCATTGCTCAAAATACGAGCAATAGCAGGCTGCATCTGATCGGTTGACTGGGTCTGGGTAACCTGCTGAAACTTAAGGTTTTTTTCCTTGATCGAATCGACCAGCTGCGGAAGTGAAGCACCTTTACCAGCGGCATCATTAAGAGACTGAAGGAACGGCACGTCAACGACAGGCATCAAGACCTGCTCATAAACAAGCAGCTTACGCTCACCAAAAATAAGGGGATTTTGTTTAACTACAGATTGCAGAGCCTCATCAGAGAGGGGCTTAACAGAAGCAAGCATTGACTTTTCAGCCATTCCAGCAAGAACCTGACGACGAGCTTCGTGTAGTGTAAGGACAAACTCAGGACTACTATCAAGCTTTTCTGCAACTGCCTTCTGGGCAAGCAGCTCACCTCGAACCAAACCAGCTAAAATAGCACGTTCCTGATTTCGCCGAACCTCTTCACTAACTCCAGGATTGGCAGTGCGTTCATAGAGGGTTGTTACTTCACGTTGCGTAATTTCAACACCATTAACCGTAGCCGCAACACGTCCAGCATCTTTCTTCTCAGGTTCAGGAGAACAACCAAGAATAGTAAATGCTAAAAGTAACAGGTAAAAAATTGAGCTCACGCAACAAATTCTAAAATTCCTTGAGACTTCCGTAAATAAAACACAACAAAAAGGCAACCAACACCCATAAGGATTAGACTTGCCGGTTCAGGAACAGGCGCAGGCGCAGTTGATGCACCATATAGTTGAAGACCGTTAACCACACTCGCGCCATTATAAGTAATTTGAAGAGTGTGAAGTGCAGAAACATTAACAGTTACTTTCTGGTAATTAGCACCTTGTGTTAAAACACTCAAGTTACCATTAGTGGTTGCGCTTCCACTAACTCCATTTGCAACAAAACTCAGATTACTTGATTTTCCTTTCTGATCTTGTGAATAAATATACAAATCATAATTCCCAGCTACTAAGCCACTAAATGTCATGACAGTTGTTCCGACACCAGTCGCTTTAGAAGTAAAAAAACCACTCATCAACAACTCATCCTGTTTTGTAACCGGCGTTGAGAATGCATTATCTTCGGGATTTATAAGACTTCCTTTTGCAAAATCATTTGGAGTGCCCCAAGAAACGCTTACACCTGATGATAGATCTGAAGAGTTTTTAAGATTCCAAACTGTCTTACCTAAATTATTCGTTTGATTCCAGAAATCACCAACACTACCAATTTTAGCAGCACCTCCTTGAACATCCTGTCCGCTAAATTGCAGGTTGATCAACTGAGCCGCAGCCCTCGCATCTTTAGGCTGGCTCAACACCACTAAGGACAGCACAATCAATCCAAAAATATATTTTTTCATTTTACACCTCTGAACTTCTTTGGTTATGGGGAACCTTTCGTTAAGTTAAATTATTAAAAAGAAATTAACAAGTATTTTAGTCTAATCTCCTCTCTTCTTGATTCTTTCATACTTCTTATGACTCAATAGTTTTACCTGAAAATCAATAGGTGGCAACCTTGCAAGAATCCTGTTGCTTGATCGCCCCAGTATACTGGTGAATCAAACGATATTAGACTGTCTCGGGAAAAGTGATTAAAATGACGATGGAAGAGCATGACCGCTTTGGAATATCAGCTCAAAGACGGGAGAGACAAAATTTGAACCGACAGATGATAAATGACCGGAATCGATGTAAAAAAGCTGATTTTCTTTAAATACACGATACCTGCCGTTATCAAGGAGTATAGAGTCAGGATAAACGATCTTTACCCTTGGGTTTGAAGCGAGTTTGTTGAAAACCTTGAGAGCTCCATCGTTATACTTGAGATATTCAGCTCTTGTAGGCATTAAATCTTGTAATGGCGATGGTAATATATCCTGAAGTTTGCGACCGGTACGGTATGCCATAAACATGGCATGAGGGATATCGTACTTCATTCGTGGTACATCTGCAACAAGCACAACATCACGATCCATACTGAGTAGCTTATTCACCGTTCGCTGTATTGAACTTTCATATTCACCACGATCTTTATCTCCGCCCCATGATGCTGCCAAAATAACAGTCTTAAGCTCTCTATGTGCATCGATAAAACGAAGAATATCCTCAAACTCCTGCGTTGAATAACTTTGCATTTTTGTTCCGCTCAAAAGCAATGGAGGGAACCCTCCTCTGCTAATAATTAAACCAGACCTCCCATGACGCTTTGCAACACTTGATAAACCAGGTGATAAAGCCTGTGCATGAGAATCACCCCATAAGACAAATGAAGGCTTTATCTTAAGATTCCCAAGTTTTACTGCGTTAACATTCTTACCAACAAGAGAGCCTCCTGCCCAGGT
>CAITZN010000442.1 GCA_903896915.1 uncultured bacterium | reverse complement strand
TGCCTTTTCATCCAGTCAGCTCATTGCATATAATTAAAGAAAACACTTCAGTTCTATCATTTTTTGCTACTCCAGCTCGATGAGCGCAGGTATGCCTGTTAGGCCTGTTCCTGCTGATCTGGCCATTTCAAAGAGATATTCAATTATTTTTAATAGCTGATATTCTGTCAGCAGTTTTATCGTACTGACCTCATGGAGGAATGCCCGGTCAATGAATCCAACTGAGTTAAAAAATAAAAAAATTAAAGAACTCGTCAGCCTTGCTGCGTCCTGTAACATTGAGGGATACAGTAACATGACCAAGCAGGAACTCATCTTCGCTATTCTCAAGGATCAGGCGGATGAAGATGGTAAATTAAGGGGCAGTGGCGTCCTTGAAATCCTGCAGGATGGTTTCGGTTTTCTCCGTGCCCCGGATTACAACTATCTGCCGGGTCCAGATGATATTTACGTCTCACCTTCGCAGATCCGCCGTTTGAATTTGCGTACCGGTGACTGCGTGGAGGGGGAAGTTCGGGCGCCCAAAGATAATGAGCGGTATTTTGCTTTGCTCAAGGTCGACACCATCAATTTTGAACTGCCTGAGGCCGCCAAAAATAAAACTGCCTTTATCAATTTGACTCCGTTGCATCCGGAAGAGCAGATCAATCTGGAAACCACGCAGGATAACATGTCTATGCGGGTGCTCAATATAGCTGCCCCGCTTGGCAAGGGACAGCGGGGTTTGATTGTGGCTCCGCCGCGAACAGGTAAGACTGTGATGATGCAGCAAATTGCCAATTCGATTGTCGCCAATCATAAGGAAATTATTTTGATTGTCCTGTTGATTGATGAGCGTCCCGAAGAGGTGACCGACATGCGACGTAATGTCGATGCAGAGGTCGTCTGTTCAACCTTCGATGAACCACCCCAACGACATATCCAGGTCGCGGAGATGGTTATTCAGAAGGCGCAGCGCCTGGTTGAACACAGAAAAGACGTGGTTATTCTGCTCGACTCGATCACCCGATTGGCCCGGGCCTATAATACGGTTACGCCAGCATCTGGCAAGATTCTCTCCGGCGGTGTCGAAGCCAATGCCCTGCATCGACCGAAGCGTTTTTTCGGAGCAGCCCGGAATGTTGAGGAAGGTGGAAGTCTCACAATCCTGGCTACTGCTCTGATTGATACCGGCAGCCGGATGGATGAAGTTATCTTTGAGGAGTTCAAAGGCACTGGTAACATGGAGATTGTCCTTGATCGCAAGATGGCCAATCGACGCATCTATCCCGCCATTGATCTTCAGAAATCTGGAACGAGAAAGGAAGACCTGCTGCTCGCCCCCGAGGACCTCAACCGGATCTGGATACTTCGTAAGCTCCTATCTTCCATGAATCCAGCCGATGCCATGGAGTTTCTGCTCGATAAAATGGGGCACACCAAAAATAATCAGGAGTTTTTTGCGTCAATGAACCGGTAGTTTCCGTTTTTACTTTCAAGAAATGACGAAAACAGATATATATGATATCTTTTTTGAATAATTTTTATGGACAAGTACATATTTTTATAAGGAGTGAAAGTCATGAAACCAGATACCCATCCAGAATATCATCAAATCAAGGCTGTTTGCGCTTGCGGCAATGAAATCGAACTCGGATCGGTGAATAAAGTGATGAAGGTGGAAATATGTTCCGCTTGTCATCCGTATTTCACAGGGAAACAAAAATTGATCGATACCGCTGGTCGTATTGAGAAATTCAAGAAAAAATATGCTGGCATCCAAGTAAGCAAAAAGTAAGAGATCTGTTTTCTCTGCCTTTCATTTTATCCCTCATAACTACAGGCGTTGCCATATGTAGGAACCTTTGCATCCCTTTTGTGTGGGTAGACAAGGTTTCGCATTTGCTCCCGTGTGGTCATGAGGGTTTTTCTTTTTCTGAAATCTTCCGGGCATGTTTGAGAATCTGCGTGATATAGACGAAAAGCTGCGTGAACTGGAAAGTCAACTTTCAGATCCTCAGTTGGTAAGTGACCAGCAACGGTACCGGAAAGTTACCCGTGAGCATGCCCTTGTCGCTAAAATGGCCGAGCTGTATGCGGCCTACACGTTAGTTTCTAGGACGATACTAGAAAATCAAGAATTTCTTCGAAATGAGCAGGATGATCCTGACTTGATGGAACTCGCCAAGGGCGAACTCGATGAACTTGCCCTTAAGCACGGAGAACTCGAAAAAGCTATACGCTTCCTCCTCCTTCCCAAAGACCCTAATGATGAAAAGAATATTTTTCTTGAGATCAGGGCCGGCACCGGTGGCGATGAGGCAGCGCTTTTCGTAGCCGATCTTTTCCGCATGTACGGCAGATATGCTGAAACGCAGGGCTGGAAGGTTGAAGTGATGAGTTCCAATGCTATTGGGATCGGTGGCTTCAAGGAAATAATCGCTCTGATAAGCGGCAATCAGGTCTATTCTCGGTTGAAGTATGAATCAGGAGTGCATCGGGTGCAGCGTGTACCGGACACTGAGACTCAGGGGCGTATTCATACCTCGGCTGTGACGGTAGCCATCATTCCCGAAGTTGAAGAAGTGGATTTGCACATCGAACCCAATGAACTCAAATTTGATATTTTCCGTTCCTCCGGTCCTGGCGGACAATCGGTCAATACCACCGACTCCGCCATCAGGGTGACCCATCTGCCGACGGGCCTGGTGGTCACCTGTCAGGATGAGAGGTCCCAGCATAAGAATAAGGCCAAGGCTCTGCAGGTATTGCGAGCCCGGTTGCTCGACAAGATGGAGCAGGAGCGACACGACCGGATATCTGAAGACCGGAAGAGTCAGGTTGGGACTGGGGATAGAAGCGAGCGCATCCGCACCTACAATTATCCACAGGGAAGGGTGACCGATCACCGGATCAATCTTACGATTTACCGACTGGATCAGGTGCTCGCTGGCATGCTTGATGATGTCATTCTCCCGATCATCACCCATTACCAGACGGAATCGCTCAAGTCTGCTCATTAATCCCCTCTCAATCCACCCCGCATTTGATGAATATCGATGATCTGTTGATGGCGGCCGCCCTTCAACTGGCTAGGGCCGGTATTGAAGAGGCCAGCCTTGATGCTCGGCTGTTATTCCAACAT
>CAITZN010000441.1 GCA_903896915.1 uncultured bacterium | reverse complement strand
GCAAAGACCTTTTCGCCGACCTCCTGGCTGTTGATCACCACGCCGTAGTCTTTTTCCACCATAACCACCATTTCCAGGACGTCGATGGAGTCAATGCCGAGGTCGCCCCCTACCAGTTGGGCGTTTTCATCAAAATTTTCCGGGGTGACATCGGTCAGGTTCAGTAGTTCAATGAGCTTGACCTTCAGTTCTTCGACACGTTCGTTCATTTCTGTTCCACCTGTTCAAGCCATAGTAAACAAACATCTTCTTCAGAGATGACAACCACCTTTTGTTGAAAAATAATGCAAGGAAAGAAAAAACGACTACTATAAACTCTTTTCCATATTTATCATCAAGGCAGCGATATCGATCTATAGAAAAAGAATGGTTTATTACCCGTTTTGGCCATGAAGAGCAATGAAAGCATTTAAAAAGAGTTACCTGCTACAAACCGCATGAACATCCTGGAACGCTTGGATCTTACCATCGAGGACCTGCTCCCCCACCGGGGAACCATGTTGCTTATTGACGAAGTCCTCGAGGTCGATTCCCTGCATGCGCTGACACTGAGCACTGTTAAAGCAACCTGGCCCATGGCTGATTGGCAAGGAATACCGCCACTGATTTGTGTCGAACTGGCCGCCCAGACCGCCGGGGTGTGCAACGGGTGGGAGCGGATCCAGACCCAAGGACTGGATTCCGATCAGATGGGATGGCTGGTGGCGGTCAAACGGGCAGAATTTTTTGTCGAGCTTCTACCGCTGGGTAGCAACATCAAAGCCAGAGCGGAGAATACTTTCGTTTTTGAAAAGTTTCGCGAGATAACCAGTCAGCAGTACCTTCAGGACCAGCTCATCGCTGAGGTGGTCCTGCAACTTTATCAACCCTGACAGAGCGACATGACAACTGAGAACAAACAACAGGTGGCCATTGTCACCGGCGGCAGCGGCGGCATCGGCAGAGCCATCTGTGTGGAACTGGCGAAAACCGGATGCCATCTGGTCGTCAACTATATGCGGAGCAAAGAGAACGCAGAACAGACCCTTGCCCAGGTAATGGCAGCCGGCGGGAGCGGCGAGATCTGCCAGTTCGACGTCTGCAACCGGGAGGCGTCGGCAGCTGTGGTGCAAGACATCAGCGAGCGGCTGGGGACCATTGACATTTTGGTCAATAACGCCGGCACCATTGCCGACGGACTGTTCATGATGATGTCGCCGGAGAACTGGCACGGGGTGATTGAGACCAGCCTGCACGGATTCTACAACATGACCCAACCGGTACTGGAGCGGATGGTCCGTAACCGGCGGGGGTCGATTGTTTCCATCTCCTCGGCCGCCTCCCTGATGCCCAACCGGGGGCAAGCTAATTACGCGGCCGCCAAGGCCGGACTCAATGCCGCCAGCAAAACCGTGGCTGCGGAAGTGGCACGCCTCGGTATCCGGGTCAACGTGGTAGCGCCGGGACTGATCGAGACCAATATGATTGAAAAGGCTCCCAAAGAATACATCAAAAACCTGATCCCCATGGCACGTATCGGTCGGCCGGAAGAGGTGGCCAGCGTCGTGGCTTTCCTCTGTTCCGACGCAGCCTCCTATATCACTGGGCAGGTGATTTCGGTTAATGGCGGTATGCTGTGAACATCCGTCTCGTTTGTTGCTTATTTCTTGGCCTGCTGCTTCTGCTGCCTGTCGTTATTCAAGCCAACCCGGTTGTCGGTTTACCCGTGCCCATTCGTTCTGTACAGGCAGAATTTGCCCAGGAAAAACATCTGAAAATTCTCGTGCGGCCGCTTATCTCCCGAGGTGTTTTTGTTTTTCAGGCGCCCCAGTCCCTGCGTTGGGAATACCTGAGCCCTCTGCACTCCATTTTGCTGATGCATGACGGCAGGATGCAGAAAATGATTGAGCGGGACGGCCGTTTCGAACAGGACAAAGGTGCGGGGGTTGATTCCATGCAGATTGTCCTCCAGGATATCGGCAGCTGGCTTGACGGCCGCTTCACCGATAACCCGGTGTTCAACGTCACCCGCACCAATGACCGGACTGTGGTGCTCACGCCCAAGGAGCAGGGGCTGCAGTCCATAATCAGTCGCATTGAGCTCCAGTTGGGGCAAGAGGAGGGGGTGATGGAGACTGTGACCATCTTTGAAGGACCCGATGCCTTCACACGGCTGACCTTTACCAAGGCCGTACTCAACCGGGAAATTTCAGCCAGCACCTTTACCGGACAATGATGCAATCTCTGCTTATCTGCCTGACAGCGGCCTTGCTGGTCACCTCCTGCGCTGGGAAAAAAGGGCAACCGCTGCCGAATCTGGTCCGGACATCCGGAATGCCCAAGATTGAGCAGCAATGCACAGCACTCTTCGTCCAGGGCCGCTGGCAGCTGGTT
>CAITZN010000440.1 GCA_903896915.1 uncultured bacterium | reverse complement strand
GGGTTTGAAGACAAATTCGCCCCGCTCGATCTCACCCTCTATCTCGGTCAGACCGAGGACAATGGCCTCGCTCTCTTCGACTCTGATCAGCCCCTGGCGTGCCAGCATCCGGGCATGGGCCTTGGAACCCATGATATCATGGCGATAGAGCCGGGCATCGTAATGGATCGAGGCGCTGAAAGCCTCAACCGAGGCGGCGGTGGTTTCCGAAAAACGGCCGCCCCACATCTTGCCAGACTGTTGTTTGCTGTCCACGTTCATTTCATCCGCTGGTGAGCCTGAATCCGTAGACGCAGAGCATTGAGCCGGATAAAGCCAGTGGCATCGGCCTGGTTGTAGACCTCGTCCTCCTCAAAGGTGGCAAAGGACTCAGAATAGAGCGAGTTCGCCGATTTCCGTCCTACCGGGATGCAATTACCCTTGTAGAGCTTGAGCCGGACGGTACCGTTGACCGTGGTCTGGGCATCATCCATGGTCCGCTGCAGCAGCCGCATCTCCGGCGAGAACCAGAAGCCGTTGTAGATGAGCTGCGAATAGCGCGGCACCAGGCCATCACGGATGCCCAGCACCTCACGATCCAGGGTGATGGTCTCCAAATCTCGGTGCGCGGCCCGCAGGATGGTGCCGCCTGGGGTCTCGTAGACGCCGCGGGATTTCATGCCGACAAAACGATTTTCCACCATATCGAGCCGGCCGATACCGTTGGCGCCGCCCAGGGTATTGAGCCGGGTCATCAGGGCTACCGGCCCGAGCCGATCGCCGTCGATGGCCACCGGCGTGCCCTGCTCGAAATCGATCTCGATGTAGGTGGCTTTATCCGGGGCCTTTTCCGGGGAGACCGAGAGCTTAAACATATCCTCGTCCGGCTCGTTCCAGGGATCCTCCAGGAGACCGCCCTCAAAGCTGATATGCAACAGGTTTTCATCCGAGCTGTAGGGATTTTTCTTGGTTACCGGCACCGGGATATTATGCTCCTGGGCGAAGGCCACCAATTTCTGACGGGAGTTGAGATCCCAGATTCGCCAAGGCGCGATGATGGTCAGTTTCGGATTGAGCGCCATATAGGTCAGCTCGAACCGGACCTGATCGTTGCCCTTGCCAGTGGCTCCATGACTGACGCTATCAGCCCCTTCGGCTTCAGCTATCCGCACCTGCTCCTTGGCAATCAGCGGCCGGGCGAGCGAGGTACCCAGAAGGTAGGAGCCCTCATAGATGGCATTGGCACGGAAGGCTGGAAAAATGTAATCCCGGACAAACTCCTCGCGTAAATCGGAGATTATTACTTTTTCCGCCCCTGTGGCTAAACCCTTGGCCGTGACCGCAGCCCAGTCTTCTTTCTGGCCGATATCGGCAGAGTAGGCGATGACCGAGCATCCATACTCCCTTTCCAGCCATTTCAAAATAACTGAGGTGTCCAACCCACCTGAATAGGCAAGCACTATTTTTTTCATACTCATAACCCTGCTCTGACATGGCCCCCAAAGGGCTGTCTCGTTGTTGATGATTACTAAACCACCGCTCCGGTGATAAAAGATTCCAGTATCGCCGCGTGGATATGCATTTTATTTTCAGCCTGATCAAAAACCACACTCTGCGACCCTTCGAGCACCTCTTCGGTGATTTCCTCGTCACGATGCGCCGGCAGACAATGGAGCACTATCGCCCCTTTCCCGGCCTGAGCCAGGAGGGCACTGTTCAACTGATAGGATTTAAACAACTCCAGCCGCTGCTCCTGCTCCGCTTCTTGGCCCATGGAGGCCCAGACATCGACATTGACCACATCCGCCCCCCGGATAGCGGTGGCGGGATCGCGCAGCACCTCAATCGGTTGGGAACAGCGGGCCCGTGCCTTTTCCAGGATGGCTGCATTGGGCTCGAATCCAGCCGGACAGGCCAGGGTTAGCGGAAAACCGAAGACCGAAGCCGCCTCAATCCACGAATTGGCCATATTGTTACCATCGCCGAGCCAGACCGTCTTCAACGCGGTCAGCTCACCTTTTTCCTCAATGACCGTC
Organism: uncultured bacterium; assembly: GCA_903896915.1. Classification (GTDB taxonomy): domain Bacteria; phylum Desulfobacterota; class Desulfobulbia; order Desulfobulbales; family Desulfobulbaceae; genus Desulfobulbus. The sequence goes on along the minus strand of CAITZN010000440.1, from coordinate 5,222 downwards.
ATCAGATCGCTAAGGACCTGGCAGGGATGATGAAGATCGGTGAGGGCATTGATCACCGGCACGGTCGCATAGCGGGCCAGCTCTTCCACCACTCCCTGGCCGAAGGTCCGGACGACAATGGCATCGACATAGCGGGACAGGACCCGGGCGGTGTCTTTGAGCGGTTCGCCGCGACCCAATTGCGATTCTTTGGCAGACATGAAAATAACCTGGCCGCCCAGGCCATACATGGCCGCCTCGAAGGAGACCCGCGTCCGAGTTGACGGTTTTTCAAAAAGCAGACAGATTTTGCGGCCGGCAAGCTGCTGATGGCGGACCCCGGCTTTACTTTCAGCTTTAAGCGTCAAAGCGCGATCTATCAAAGATTGCAACTCTTGCCGCGTAAATTCTCCCAATGCCAACAAATGGTTCTTCATAATGCTATCTCATGTATTCCAGGAACGATGCAGCATGTACACATAAGAGCGCAATATAAGCTCTGCATGCTGCCCGTTCATTCGGGTAAAAATAGAATTGATACAAAAAAACAGGTCGTTTGCAAAGGAATTTCACAGAAATGCTCCTCTTGCATGGGGTTTAAGACCGGTTCAGAACTCAGCTGACAATTCCAGCTGATGAATTGTTGAAAAACAGAGCCGAAAGAAGAATTTTCAGACCTATCAGAATCAGAATCACTCCACCGGCGACCTCCACCCTTTTCCCCCACAGCTTGCCCGCCCGGGTTCCCAGGAAAAGTCCCATAACGGTAAAAGCAGCTGCAACGAGCCCGATCACCAGCGAAGGGATCCATATCACCACGTCAAGCATCGCCAGGGTCAATCCCACGGCCAGTGCATCAATGCTGGTGGCCACGGAAAGTGCCACCATCGTCAACCCTTTGCTCGGATCTTTAGCACGTTCCACACCTTCCTCTGCGGTCAGCGCCTCATGGATCATACGGCCGCCGATATACATCAGGAGACAAAAAGCAATCCAATGACTCCAAGCCGCCACAAACGATTGAACCGTCAAACCTGCCAGCCAGCCGATCACCGGCATCATGGCTTGGAATAGGCCAAAGTGAAAGGCGAGTCGGAAACAAGGCCGAAAGGTCAGAGGGTGCAAAATGGCACCTGCCGCCAGAGCTACCGCAAAGGCATCCATTGCCAAGGCCACGGCCACGGCCACTAGGGAAAGAGTATCCATGCTCAGCGCATGGACCGAGTGAGCTGCCGGTTCATGCGAACCGGTCCAGCACCTGGCAAAGCTTCTCGATCAGCATATCGATTTCTTCCGTGCTAACGACCAGCGGAGGCACGAACCGCAGAACCCGGTTGCCGGCGAAATTGATCAGCACCCCTTGCTCGAACAGGTGTTGGACAATCGCTCCCCCCTGCTCAACCCCTTTCTCGGTCAGCACCAGCCCCAGGAGCAGCCCTCGGCCTCGGACTCCGTTGGCCAGTTGAGGATAACGAGCTGCCACGCCCTCCAGTTTTTTGACGAAATAGCGACTCTTCTCCCGAACGGATTCGAGAAAACCATCAGCCAACATGACCTTCATGACCTCGACCGCCGCCGCCGCCGCCACCGGATTGCCGCCAAAGGTGGAGGCATGGGTGCCGACGACAAGCGAGGCGGCAATCTTCTGTGTGGTCAGCATGGCGCCGATGGGCAGACCGTTGCCCAGGGCCTTGGCCAGGGTCATGATATCCGGGGTCACCCCAAGCTGCTCGTGGGCAAACAGGGTACCGGTCCGGCCCAGACCGGTCTGGACCTCATCAAAAATCAGCAGCAAACCGTGCCGGTCGCAAAGGTCGCGGATCGCAAGCAGGTAGTCTTTCTCTAAGGGCCGGACACCGCTTTCTCCCTGCAAGGGTTCGCAGAGAATGGCACAGGTCTGCGGTGTGATCAGCTGTTCGATGGCCTGAGGATCACCGAACGGGGCATGGACAAAGCCCTGCGGCAGGGGCTCAAAGCCCTGATGAAACTTGGGTTGGCCGGTGGCAGCGACGGTTGCCAGCGTCCGGCCGTGGAAAGAGCCCTCCAGCGAGATGATCTCGTATTTCCCTTCGCCACTGTGGATTCGGGCCAGCTTGATCGCCGCCTCGTTGACCTCTGCCCCGGAGTTGGCCATAAAGACCCTGTCGGCAAAGCTATGGGCAACCAGCAATTCCGCCAGTTCGATCTGCGGTTGCGTATGAAAAAGATTAGAGACATGGACCAGGGACGAAGCCTGTCGGCAGATCGCCTCGGTGACTCTGGGATGGCAATGTCCGAGCGAACAGACTGCGATGCCGGCAAGAAAATCGAGATACTCCTTGCCATCAGCATCCCAGAGCCTGCACCCGCTGCCTCTGACCATCGCTGCCGGAAACCGGTTATAAGTGCCGATAAACACCTGATTCCCCCTGTCTGCCCACTCTGCGTTACTCATGCCACTAACTCCGTACCAATACCCATTCGGGTGAAAATTTCCAGTAATATCGCGTGTTCCTGGCGACCATCAATAATGTGAGCCTTGGCCACGCCGCCGTCAAGGGCTGATTTACAACAGTTAACCTTGGGGATCATCCCGCCCTTGATCACTCCGGCAGCGATCAAATCGTCGATCTGATCGCGATAGATGGTGGAGATCAGCTCGTTGTTACTGTTCTTGACCCCCTCGACATCGGTCAGCAGCATCAATTTGACCGCATGCAACTCGGCGGCAATGGCCCCGGCCACCAGATCGGCATTAATGTTGAAGGCCTGGCCATCTTCACCAACCCCGACAGGTGCGATGACCGGAATAAAATCGTGAATGTCAAGCGCTTCAAGAATTCCCGGATTCACCTTGGTCACTTCCCCGACCCGACCGATATCTATCAGTTCCGGCGGCATGTCCTCGCCCGGGGTTTTGCCCTGGATGGTGAGTTTTCTAGCCTGTACCAGATCGCCATCCCGGCCGGAAAGCCCCACCGCCTTACCACCGCAGTGGTTGATCAGGCCAACAATCTCCTTATTGACCTTGCCCACCAGGACCATCTCGACCACGTCCATGGTCTCGCCGTCGGTGACCCGCATCCCCTGGACATAACTGGGGGTTATGTGCATTTTTTCAAGAAAGCGATTGATCTGAGGTCCGCCACCGTGAACAATCACCGGATTTATGCCAATATATTTCATCAAAATGACATCAAGAGCGAAATTCCGTTTGAGCACCTCATCGACCATCGCATGGCCGCCGTACTTGATGACTATAGTTTTCCCTCTGAATTCGCTTATATAGGGGAGCGATTCCACCAACACCTTCGCCTTGGCGATTTCATCACGTATCATTTTTCTTTGGGTCTCCTTGCATTGCCTCACGCCCTCTGTTGCCACCATAATTTGAAGGGGTTTATTTTACTCCCGCTTTAACCCTATGTAAACCTTTCTATTTCTCGTTCGATAAAAGGAGAAGCTTACATTACCCTAAGGCCTTTACATTTCCCGGATAACAAAGTAGCATGGCCGGATACTTGCAATAACCAATCCCGAAACTGCAACGATGCTTTTTTATATGCATCCCTGAGGACATACCTATGGGGCCCCTCCTTGCTGCCGTGCGAAAAATCCTGTGGATAGCCGCAATCACCCTCCTTCCGATTGCGACCGCCTGTGCCGCTGCCGAAGACTCGTCCGAACCAATTAACATTGAAGCCAACCGGATGGTGTCACAGGAAAATGACAATGCCGTTGTCTTTATCGGGAAAGTCGATGCCCGTCAGGGAAAACTCACCATCCGCTCCGACGAGATGACCGTTTTCTATACCGGGTCGAAAAACAACAAGGATAAGCAAACCACCAATCAAATGGAAAAGCTCATCTGCAAAAATAACGTCAAGATCGTCCAAAACGACTGGTTGGGAACCGGCGACCGAATGGATTATTTCGCCAAGGAACGCAAGGTCATCCTCTCGGGAAATGCCAAGGCCTGGCAGGGACAGAACATGGTCGCCGGCAAAACCATCATCTACTATCTTGACGAGAAACGGTCGGTTGTGGAACAGGATGAGACCACCAAAAGCAGGGTCAGGGCCGTCCTCCACCCTGAAGCCAATAAAAAACCATGAGCGAACAATCCGTTCTCGAAACCCGCAGCATCGTTAAGGAATATCGCAACCGGCGGGTTGTCGATCAGGTCAACCTGCAGGTAAGAAGTTCCTCCGTGGTTGGCCTGCTGGGACCCAACGGCGCGGGCAAGACTACCACCTTTTACACGATGGTCGGCTTTATTCGCCCGACCAGCGGCACCGTCTTCCTCGACGATGAGGACATCACTTCGCTGCCGATCCATAAACGAGCCTTGCGCGGCATCACCTACCTAGCCCAGGAACCCTCGATCTTTAAAAAACTGACCGTAGAAGAAAACATCCGCATCGTTCTCGAACCGATGGGACTCCCGAAAAACGAAATCAACAATCGAATCGGAGAACTCCTGGCTGAGCTCAAACTTGAGCATCTGGCCAACAATAAGGGGCACGCCCTTTCAGGCGGTGAACGGCGGCGGGTTGAAATCATCCGGGCGCTTGCCACCAAGCCGCGGTTCATCCTGCTGGACGAACCGTTCGCCGGGGTCGACCCTCTTTCGGTCGCTGACCTGCAACAGATAATCCGCGGTCTCAAGGAGAAAGGATTGGGCATTCTTATTTCCGATCACAATGTCCGGGAAACCTTGCAGGTCTGCGATTTCGCTTATATCATGAACAACGGTCAGATCCTGACCAGCGGCGTGGCCGAGGATATCATCCAAAGCTCGGTAGCCCGAAAAATGTATCTCGGCGACAACTTTCGCATGTGAGTGCGGACAATTCTGAATCTCAACGTAGACAACAGCATCTAGAAATAGACTTGGTACGGCATGGCACTTGAACTCAGACAAAGCCTGAAGCTTTCGCAAAAACTGGTAATGACGCCACAGCTGCGTCAAGCCATCAAGCTGCTGCAACTTGGCCGCCTTGAGCTTACCGATGCCCTCCAGGCAGAAATCGAACAAAATCCGATGCTGGAGGAAGTGCCCCCCCTGCTCGAGCAGCCCGTCAACCCGGACGCCCTTTCCGCCGAAGAAAACCTGTTCCAGGCCGAATCCCCGATCACCGATCGGGTGAAGGGCGACGACCCTGCTTCTGTGGCCGAGGTCAACTGGGAAGATTATTCCAACAATTTCGATGCCGATTTCTCATTTGCCCACGAAACGCCGGCGGCGGATGCCCCCTCCCAGT
>CAITZN010000439.1 GCA_903896915.1 uncultured bacterium | reverse complement strand
ATGGACTTCTCATTCTCTCTTATAGAGCGTTCACCCCCCTATTTAATCCGAGAGGAACCTCATGGTTGCCCCAGGACCAGCTTCAGCGTCAGTACCAGGATCAGTACTAGTACCAGTACCACCAGTGTCATCCATCGCATTCGTGGATCGCATGGAGAAGCACTGGGTGGAGACCCTGGGGAATGCGTCGAGTGAGAAGCTCAGGGCCATCTGGGGGCAACTGGCGGAGGCGTTTGGTCAGGCCATCGGTGCCCATGGGACAGACGAGGAGGGGACTTGGAGAGTCCTTCGGCCGCCTACGGGGACCGGGAAGACCCATCCCAAATGGGACTATTGACGTGCATCAAAAAAAACCATAAAAAAAAAGGGGGTAACAGTGGGGCCGGTTCGATACGCACATACCCTGGCGCGATTCATAAATGTATGGAGGGAAATATGGCGTCATTAAGAGTACTATTCAGGGAAAATAGAATACTTATTATAGCCTCAACAACATTTTTTTTTATAGGTATTGCGTTCTGGGGAGCATTCAACACGGTTCTCGACGCGACAAATTCGCTTTATTTTTGCGTTTCTTGCCATGAAATGGAGAGCACTGTATTTCAGGAATACAAAACCACCGTCCATTACAACAACCGCTCTGGCGTTCGCGCAATCTGTTCTGACTGTCACGTGCCGCATCCCTGGATTTATAAAATGAAACGTAAGATCGAGGCTAGCGCTGAGATCTACCATAAAATTGTTGGGACCGTTGACACTGTCGAAAAATTTGATGCCCATCGGCTTGAGATGGCCAAGCGCGTCTGGGATGTCATGAAATCTACCGATTCGCGAGAATGTCGCAATTGCCACAGTTTTGAAGCCATGCTGCCAGAGGCGCAGAAGCCTAGAGCCAATGGTCAGCATACGTCTGCAATGAAAGACGGCGGCACCTGCATTGATTGCCATAAAGGCATCGCCCATAAGCCTGTTCACAAGCAGTTGGAAGCCAATCCGGCACCGGCAACCTTCGACATCCAATAAGGTAGGGAGGATTTGATGCGCCTTAAAACCCCACTCTTTGTGTTGATGGCGACACTTGCTTCTGGTCCGGCTCTCGCAGTCGACTGGGCCGGAATTCCTGGAAAAGAAGTGACCTTACTCTATCCTGGCCAGTCTTCTTACGAGTGGGTTCTGACGCCATCGGATCATAGTGGCGGCTCTAAGGTAAGAGAGGGCAAGAACTGCAAAGAATGTCATGTGGGTGAAGAAAAAACTATGGGCGATCTACTTGCTTCCGGCAAGAAAAACGAGCCAAATCCCATTGCCAGCAAGCCGGGATCTGTGTCGGCCATTGTAAAAATGGCCTATGACGATAAGAATTTTTATGTCCATTTAGACTTTAAAGAGGGAAGTCAGCCTGACGCAAAGATGGATGCTGCTTTTGCAACAAAAGTGACATTCATGCTGGCTGATCCTGGTGGGCAAGAAGCGAACCGTTTCGGCTGCTGGTCTACCTGCCATGATGATGCATCCACCAACGCAAGTGCGGGCGGAAGTAATCGGACAAAATATCTTGGAAAGTCGCGTGTGAAAATTACACGCCAAGGCGGCGGTGATGATCTGAAGCAAGCGGATGAATTGGCAAAACTCCGCGACAGCGGGTACGCACTTGAATATTGGCAGGCTCGACTAAACCCCGGCTCAAAAGCAATTACTGAAGCTGGCACAATACTTGCCAAACGCGAAGAGATGAAATCATCAGCCGTTAATTCAGAGGCATCATTCGTGAATGATACGTGGTCTGTTACGTTGTCCCGTCCGCTATCTGCAGGTCCCGGATACAAGGATTTGGAGGCAGGTAAATCCTACACTGTCGGATTTGCTATACACTCCGGGCATACGGCGAAACGGTTCCACTATGTGTCATTCGAACGCTCAATGAGCCTAGGT
>CAITZN010000438.1 GCA_903896915.1 uncultured bacterium | reverse complement strand
GGATTGAAGAACATATTGCTGATCACAAATGGTTAAAACAAGAAGCAGGAAAATTTCAGGAAAGCATCAGAAATAATTTTCCTGAAGGCACAAAAGAATTGTATGTTTTTCTGCGCCAATGGCTCCTCGATCATATCCAGATTGTAGACAAGCAATACAGTTCATATCTTATAAACTTGGATGAAACTGAGATCATCTGAATCGTATAAGGAGAAGATGATTTTGGCGGTCGTTCGACAGGTGAAGGTCATTCAGCCTTTTTTTAACAGTCTACCAACTACTTGAAGCATCTGTCTACTGCCCAGTAATGGTTTCATAGGCTGTCGCGGCTATGAAAATTTACAAAAATATGTGCACATAGTCTTAACTCCTCAAATTACCCACACTTGGTGGCTGAGAGGGTAGCGGAAGTTTAGTTTCTTCAACGTCGCCCCCGCATCGCCGCAAAATTCCCCAACTCGAATAGGATACTGACATGGCGCTTCCGAAAAAGATTCTTAAAAAAAAATACGCTGAGAATTTTTGCGTAATCATGCGCCGAGAGTACCCAAACATGACAGAATCCATCGATATGGAAACAGTATTTTTCTTTTTCAACGCTGGAATAGAAGTGAACGATGCTGTGAATAAATATATGGAGGTTGAGAATTAAGACACGAGAGCCGTAAAAATGCAATTCAGTGGAAGGGTAGCGACTCTCCCACGGTGCAAATCGCCCAGCGAAAGGCCAGTTCCTTAACCGTTACCCCCGATAAAGGGACGATCCGTTTAGGCATAGTGGCGGGCTCCGTTTTGGGGATACGCTATTCTTGAGGTCGAGGATATATCCCAAAAATGGCACGCTGAGTGTAGAACCTCAGCGTATCGAAACGGATGTGCTAGAACAAAAAAAAAGCCCAGTAAAACTGGGCCTTCAGGACTTCGTCGGATGTTTCCAAATACTAAGATGGTGCCGAAGGCGAGACTCGAACTCGCACGACCGTGGGCCGCTACCCCCTCAAGATAGTGTGTCTACCAATTCCACCACTTCGGCACGCAATTTTATTTTGTATTCGAACCTTTCGTTTGCTCCTTTGGCTGCTCAGTGGCTGCCGGCTTAGCTGCAGGGATCGGAATCGTCACCGGAGCCGTTTGCGCAGGGGCTTGCTGCTGGGTTTGAACCTTGATATCACTCATCACAGATCCTGTGCTTTTATTGGCGGAAAGATAGGCCAATGTGATTGAGGTACCCATGAAGACAATAGCAGCCAATGTTGTGATTTTATTCAGCAAGGGGAGTGGACCTTCGGTGCCGAAGAGCGATTGACTGGAGCCGCCGAAAGACGCTCCTATATCAGCTCCCTTGCCATGCTGCAATAAAACGATGCAGATGAGAAACAGACAGACAATGGTATGGATTACGATAAGTAAGGTTGTCATCTAAAGCGAATAATCCGTTCAAACGATTCGGCGTTCAGCGCTGCACCCCCAACAAGTGCACCGTCAATGTCCGGCTGAGCCATAAGGTCATCAATATTTTCAGGTTTAACCGAGCCACCATAGAGTATTCTTACGGTTTCGGCAATATTTTTTTCGTACATACCAGTCAGTAATCCTCGGAGGAAACCATGGATCTCCTGAGCTTGTTCCTTGGAGGCTGTTTTACCGGTGCCGATCGCCCAAACTGGTTCATACGCCAGTACTGCCCCTGTGAGCTGTTTCGGGGTAACGTGCTCCAATCCTTTGCGAAGCTGGGTTTCGAGAACGGACAAGGTGCCCCCAGCTTCACGATCGTCCAGGGTTTCACCTATGCAGAATATCGGTGTAATTCCGGCACCGAGGGCGGCGTGCAGTTTGCGGTTGATCATGTCATTGTCTTCTCCGAAGAGCTGTCGACGCTCCGAATGGCCTATTATGGCCATGCTGACTCCTAGATCGTTGAGCATGATCGGAGAAATTTCACCTGTAAAGGCCCCTTCTTTTTCCCAGGAAACATTTTGCGCAGCAACGTGGATGCTTGAACCTCTAACCGTGGCAACAACTGCAGCGAGCGACGTGAACGGGGGGGCGATCATGATATCGCGATCCGTGCACTTGCCGCAGGTGGTGACCACAGTTTGGGCCAATTCAATGGCTTTGCTGAGCGTCAAGTGCATCTTCCAGTTTCCGGCGATTAATGGACGCCTGCTCATGGTTTTCTCCTTTGTTTAATGTGTCCAGTGTTCATGCGCATGATGAAGGATGTCACAACCCGTTCCACTCTGTCAGGCTAATGCCTTGATCCCAGGCAACTCTTTGCCTTCCATCAGCATAAGAAAAGCGCCTCCGCCTGTTGACATATACGAAATATTGTCAGCCTCGCCAGACAGGGTGATGGCTGCATTGGAATCCCCCCCCCCGGTAACGCTCAGTGCATGGGAAGCGGCTATTGTATGCGCCAGAGCCATGGTCCCGCGGGCGAAGGCGTTCATCTCAAAAGCGCCCATGGGGCCGTTCCAGACAATGGTTTTAGCGTCGGCCAGCACCTCATTGAAACAGATGACCGAAGCCGGCCCGATATCCAGGACTGTCCAATTTTCAGGGATATCCTGAATGGTAACCTGCTTGCAGACGGCATCCGGGGCAAAGCGATCTGCGGCAATCACATCGACCGGCAGGTACACTTTGACCTTTTTTTCGTGGGCCTGGCGCAACAGGTCGGTTGCCTGGCCGAGCAGATCATCTTCGACCTTGGACGATCCGACGTTATATCCCTGACTTTTGAGGAAGGTGTTGGCCATAGCGCCGCCGATGATCATGCTGTCCACCCGCTCTAGCATGTTCTGCAGGGCTTCGAGCTTGCCTGAAACCTTGGCGCCGCCGACGATGGCCACTAAGGGACGTTGGGGGTTATCGATGGAGCGGTGAAAGTATTCCATTTCCTTCTGCAGGAGAAAACCAGCGGCCTTTTCTTGGACAAAGCCGGTTATGCCTACCACCGAGGCGTGGGCGCGATGGGAAACGGCAAAGGCATCATTGATGTAGACATCCGCCACGGCGGCCAGTTGCTGTGAAAACTCCGGATCGTTTTTTTCCTCTTGGGGATGGAAGCGCAGGTTTTCCAGCATGAGGATCTCGCCGTCCTTCATGCCATCGACCAAAGACGCAACCTCTGGACCAATACAGTCTGGGGCGAGTGGCACCGGCTGGCCAATCAGTTGGGCGGTATAGGCTGCCACGGGCGCTAAAGAATATTTCTCGATCCGCT
>CAITZN010000437.1 GCA_903896915.1 uncultured bacterium | reverse complement strand
CACAGGTTCATCCCGAAAACCCATGGAGGACATGAATTCCCGATAACCTCCGAGCGGCACCAATAATCTGAGGAGCCACAGGCGAACCACTGGTGGCATGTCGGGCAGCGTCGAGTCTGAGGGTGACTGAAAACGGTAACGTGAAGGCATCGTGATCTCCATTGAATTGGGTGAGATCATTGTCTGGAAACGTACGACGTAATGTGTCGTATGGTTTCGTTCGCAGGTGATGCTGCCGCGGGTCAAAGGCGGCAATAGGTTGACGGTTTCTTGGCGAGGCAACACCAGGGGCGGTGCCCGATAACGACCGTTGGGTCGCTGTTGACGAAGCCTGCCTTGGCTAAGTCAACAGTTCTTTCAATGCCACCATGTAGTCCTGCCCCCTTGCCTCGGCAAACAGGTCCAGTGCGAGCATGAAAGCCGCCTGCACCACGAGTCCGGCGCCAATGCCGGTAGCAGCGTCAAATCTTTGCAGGAATCCGACAAGACAAACACCCAAAACCAGCAGAACCATCTCGATGGTCTTGTAGATGTTGAAATTCTTCATCACTGTCTGCATGCGGCTCGTTTCGTCCTTCTTGAACGACTCCGGGGCGCTTTGAGATTGTGCGATGAGGCCCTGCACTTGGGAATCTGTTCGTAAGTAAACCGTGGTGCCAACCACCAGTTGAATCAATGCAATGGTCACCAGTGGCACGGCCATGAAGCGCAGCCGGTGGCCGTTCGTCCACAGCCAGACCGCCACACAAATCGCCATCAGGCCAACAGCGATGAAGAGCAGGCTCTCCTGCTTTTCACCCGCAAAGTAATCCGTCATTTCCTTGATCATTTGTCTTTCCGTGGGTGCAGGGCATGGGCGCTCGGGTAGCTCTTGACTTGCTCGTGGCTAACGCTGATTACCCGACTCGAAGAACCGAACCGCATCGCGCCCGGCATCCTTGGCCTGGTACATGGCGGCGTCGGCGTGCTTCACAATGTCGTCCTGATTGACCTCGTGGCTCATCGCCAGGGCGATCCCAATGCTTGCCGAGCAATGGTGCTCTACAGTGATGTCGGGTTTCCCCGGGTGCGCAATTTTCAACAGATAGGGTTGCGACAGTCTGGCACGGATCTTTTCCGCTATGGCGCCAGCCTGCGATGTAGCGGCGGCTTTGTCCGCGTCAAGTTCACCCAGTATCACCACAAATTCATCCCCGCCATAGCGCGCCACTGTGTCGATATTGCGCACACACCCTTTCAGTCGGCGTGCCGCCTCCACCAGCAGCAAATCACCAGCGCCATGTCCATGTTTGTCGTTAAGCGGCTTGAAGTTGTCCAGATCAAGAACCATGACCGCGAAATAGGTGCCGCTGCGCCGGCTGGACGCCATCGCCTGACTCAGGCGGTCTTCCATCAGACGCCGGTTGGCTAGTTGGGTCAAGGGATCGTACAAGCCGAGCACGGCAGAATGCTGGCTCCGCAAAAGCCGCGCTGTCAAAGTCACCGCCAGCATTGTTGCGATCAATGCTGCCAAAAACGCCACGATCAGTACGCGCTGGCGCATCTCCCTGACCACTGAAAAAACCTCTTCGGTTGGCACCGAAACCACGACTCGCCAGCCTGAAATGGGCACAGGTACTCCGGTATTCATCACCTCAACGCCCTTGGCGTTGACGAGAATCATCGAGCCTTGACCGCCCGCAAACAGGCGGTCCATCGCAGGAATGGCGCCCACAGGGGGAAGAGTTTCCATCACCCGGGTTTTGTCCGAGGCTGTGACAATAAGCCGGTACTGCGGTGCGACCAGGAGATAGCCACCGCTCTTGCCGTACCGTCCCATTGCAAGCTTGTCCAGGAAGTTCGGCAAACCCAGATTAATGGTGCCTGCGATGCAGCCAATCACCTTTCCCTGCTCATCCCGAACAGGCACCACGATGCTGAAAATCGGTGCCTTCAGGGTCTTGCCCAGGTTTGGCTTGCCGATCACCGACCTTCCCTCCCTCAAGGGCACACTGATCGACTCCCGGTCCATGTAATTCGTACCGACTCGACCAGGAACGACGGGGTAGTCGGCGACTGCAGTGCCGTCATTGCCTGTGATGAAAACGCCGCCATTGAATAGCAGCGAAATGGATGGATGATCCTTCAGGAAAGTCGGCAGGTTAGCCGGTTTTTGCACAAGCACGGTGCTCACCTGGGCCGCCACCGTTGTCAGGATGTTCAGCCTGTCCTGCAATTCACTGTTGACATTCATGGCGACGATGGATGCAGTCGAAAGCTGCTGCTCGCCGACCAGGCGTTCCATGTCTTCGCGCACAATCCGAACAAGATAGAGCGAAATCAGCCAGATGACTGCCAAGGCAGCTCCCAGCATCAGAACTGTCAGTCTGATACGCATCCGTCGGTCCTGAAAGTAATTTAACTTCATTGCTCACGGATTTGGACCAGCTGACGATCCAATTAGCCTTGACTATAAGGTTGTACGCTGGACTCGCATCGGTGAACGAGCTGTGAAAGCCCGACACCGGTACGTGCGGCTCATCCTAGCACGTAGCGCGGTTGTGCGCAGACAGCCACTCACATCGCCTGGACGACTCAGCGCACCGATATCCAGCGGAAGAACATGTAGTTGTCTGACCGCTGCACCGCGTCGACGTTGGCGCGCATGCCCCAGGCCAGGGCTTGCTGGTGCAGCGGAATGTGGCCGAAATCGTCGCGATGAAGTTCCAGCGCTTCCTGCATCAGCTTGGTGCGTTTGACCAGATCGGTTTCGGAACCGATGGTCTGCGTT
>CAITZN010000436.1 GCA_903896915.1 uncultured bacterium | reverse complement strand
TTTGCTGTTCCAAATCATTTTCATCTTCGTTTTTACCAACAATGCTCTCCAACTTTTTCTGCAAGACCATGTCATTTTCATTGCGAAGAGTCACGGCGAAGATCAACTGCCCAATATTCTGCAGAAGACCGCATGTAAAAGCTTCTTCAGCATTGGCGTTGGCGACTTGTTCGAGGATCAACTTGGTTGCAGCAGCCTCGATTACTGAACGTTCCCAGAACAGATCAAAATTAAACAAAGAATTTTTTTGCCGGTTGCCCATGGAGAGAAAGGAAAAGCTGAGAACCAGACTGCGCACCGCGTTTATGCCGAGGATCGAGACCGCTTGGTTAATAGATGCTATCTGTTGCGGGAAACTATAAAAAGATGAGTTGGCAACCCGCAGAACTTTTGCGGAAAGAGCAATGTCCTGTGAGATAAGATTAGCGATATCGGTGAGCGTAGTATCTTCCTGAGCTGTAAGCATAAGAAGTTTTGATGCTATTATCGGCAGTGTCGGCAATTCTTTTGAGGTAAGAACTGCTTCAAGTATTTTTTCTGGTTGCCTTGTTATTGCGGGCATCTGTTGATCCTGAAGGAGTGAGGTGCATGAGCTTATTTCGTTCGTTTGCCGGTGAATCCGGCTCGTGACGTCTGCTCAAGTAAGTCCGGTAGAATTATCTGAATTCTGATTTGACTATATAACCTTTTATGAGCTTATCCAAGGAGCTATTGAAAACGATAGATTTATTTCCAGACAGTAATCTCGTTTGGGTAGGAACATGGCTCGCCACGGTAGGTCATGAATTCAAGGGTTTTGCCCAGGCTGCTCGTATATTCAGGGGTTAGGGGGATTTTTCCACCTCCGCCAGGAGCATCAAGAGCATATGTTGGAACAGCCAAGCCGGAAACATGGCCAATAAGATGCTGCATGATGTCGAGCCCGGTGTCGATTGTTGTCCGGAAATGCGATGTACCCAAGGTCAGATCTGCTTGAAAAAGATAATAAGGTTTCACCCGGATTTGAATCAGGAGATACATCAATTGCCGTATGATCTCGGGAGAGTCATTGATCCCACGGAGAAGAACCGTCTGGCATCCAAGGGGAATGCCGGCATTGGCAAGACGGTTGCACGCTAGAGTTGATTCTGGTGTAATCTCTGCGGGATGATTGAAGTGAGTGTTAATGTAGAGAGGATGATATTTTTTTAGCATCGCTGCCAGCTTGAGCGTGACCCGCATAGGAAGGGTACAGGGAACCCTTGTGCCTATTCGGATCGTGGCGATGGAAGGAATGGCCCGCAGTGCTTTGAGAATCCATTCCAGACGGCTGTCACTGAGCATGAGCGGGTCACCTCCGGATAGAAGCACATCGCTGATCGCCGGTGTTTTTTTAAGATAATCGAGACCGGCTGCGATGGTTGCATCCGTTATCTGCATTTCGGGTTTACCGACCTTGCGTTTGCGGGTGCAGAAGCGGCAGTACATGGCGCATTCGTTGCTAACGAGAAAAAGAGCCCGATCCGGATATTTATGAACCAGGTAAGGGACAGGGCTGAGGTTCTCTTCATCAAGAGGGTCTTTCATCCCTATCGGATCGTCAAGTTCCCGCATATCGGGCACAGCCTGTCTCCAGAGCGGCATTCCGACTTTTTTAATTAATTCAAGGTAATAGGCACTAATTCTGAGCGGGTATACTGCATGGATGGCCTTGAGGGGTGCCAGCGGAATATTGAGAGCACTGGCAAGTTGCTCAGGGGTCGAAATAAGTGCGGTTAAGGGTGAGCGTCGGTTGGTCATGGGTATGGGATAAGGGAGGACTATCAAGACTCTCAAACCATCGCAGGGTAAAGGGCCCGCACAATACCGGTAAAGAATCCCCTGGATGACAAAAAAACGTGTTGGTTCGATGAGAATGTTTCTCTTTCAGAAGGTGTATGAAAGAGAAACATCGCATCGGATGTTATTTTGCCGAGGCCTTAATAATTAGGGACCACAAGGACCGGTACCTTGGCGTGGCGGGTTACACGGCGGGTTACTGTCCCCATAACCTCACTGCCGAAGACAGAGCCGGTGGATTTCCCCATGACAATGAGATCTGCCGCATTCTTATCGGCAACCCGTAGGATTTCTTCGCTGGGATCTCCTGCGACTACCAAAATCTCATGGACTTTGATGACATCGGTCTTGGTCGATTCCATTTCTTCCGTGCAGAATTTTTTAAGACGAGTTTTTATCTCTTGCAGCACAGTTTGCATGTTGTCTTTTTGAAAACGGTCAGCGGCCTCGGCAGACATATGGGTTTCGATGACGGCTCGGGCTGAACTGCTCAAGGGTTCAACCACATGGACCAGAATTATATCCGCATCGTATTGTCGAGCTAAGCTGATCGCATAGCGGAAGACCGGACGTGAGTGGGTGCCGAGAGCTGTTGTATAGAGTATGTTTTTTATGGTGGGGATAGAATGCATGGTTTGTCTCCATTGAGTTGGTCTTGTTAGAACTCATCCAAAAGCGATATGTAAAAAAATGCAAGATATCGGTCGTTCGTTTCCGCCCGTTGCCTTCCAAAGGGCTGTTTGAAAAAGTATGTTTTGATTGTAGACGTTAAAAAAAACCGAAGTTTATTTTGTCAAATTTGAACATATTATAATCATATAGCAATTAACGGACCTGTCAAAGTCCTAAAATATTGTGCCAGAGCAATAGGCGTCAATAACCCGCCGTAGGTCTGCTTAAACGGGTGTCTTATCTTAGGTAGATGGGCATTCGCTTCAAACAACGGGAATATCCATTCAACTAAAGATCAGTTCAGGGGAGAAGCACGGTATTTCCGGTTATGCTGACCTGATGCTTTGGGCATTTTTGCAGGATTAGCGATTTCTCGGTTTGTAATGTCTTTGGTGGTTTTTCGCACAAACCCTTGTATTAATCGGCGGAAAACCGCCTGCGGATACTCTTGCCGGAAGAGCGTGTTGATCGTCACCTTGGCATTTAGAGGGGCTATACATATTTATCGGCTGGTGGTCTTCATTTTGCTAGATCATATTGGAGAGTTATTTGCCGAGCAGAACCTCTTCGGACGCAGGAGGATGTGACAATTTGTTGAAGATGAATGCAACATTGTAACCAAACAGAAAATGGAGGAGCATCATGTTTCAGACGGTAACTAAGGCATTGGCGGTATTAACGATTTCAACAGCTTTGCTGTCGACCTCGGCGCTTGCAGAACCGATTTCAATTAAATTCAGCCATGTCGTTGCGGTTGACACCCCGAAAGGTCTGGCAGCGGAGTTCTTCAAAAAACGTGCTGAGGTGTTGACCCAGGGAAAGGTTAAAGTCGAACTGTATCCGAACAGCCAATTATATAAGGATAAAGAAGAAATGGAAGCCTTGCAGTTGGGTGCTGTCCAGATGCTGGCACCTTCTCTTGCCAAATTCGGACCTCTGGGGGTTAAAGAGTTTGAGGTATTCGATGTTCCTTTTATCTTTGATGGGTACGACGATCTGCACACCGTGACCCAAGGACCGGCTGGCCAAAAACTGCTGGATAAACTGGAGCCTAAGGGTATCAAGGGGTTGGCGTATTGGGATAATGGTTTCAAATCCTTTTCCTGCAACACCCCGATCAAGACTCCTGCGGACCTGAAAGGGAAGAAAATGCGGATCCAGTCCTCTAAGGTTCTGGAAGAGCAGATGCGTGAATTGAAGTCCATCCCGCAGGTTATGCCATTCTCCGAGGTGTATCAGGCACTGCAGACCGGTGTTGTCGATGGCACCGAAAATCCGATCTCTAATTTCTACACCCAGAAAATGCATGAAGTGCAGAAGAATATGTCTATCACCGACCATGGCTACCTGGGATATGCGGTGATCGTTAATAAAAAGTTCTGGGATGGACTGCCTGCTGATATTCGAACCCAGCTTGAGGTTGCCATGAAGGAAGCGACCGACTACGCCAACGATATTGCCAAATCCAGCAATGAAAAGGACCTCGAATCGGTCAAGGCGAGCGGCAAGACAGAAGTCACCATGCTGACCAAGGAGCAGCGGGCAGCTTTCAAGACCGCTCTTCTGCCAGTGCAAGATAAAATGGCCAGTCGTATCGGTCAGGAGACCATTGATAGCGTTCGGCAGGCAGTCGGTGCCAAAAAATAACGATTACCCCTAAATAAGGATGGTACGAGGCGGAAACCCTTCGGCTTTCGCCTCGTACCATCCTGAAGGACAAGGCGACATGAAAATTTTGAATCACCTCGAGGAATGGCTCATCACCTTTCTCATGGGAGGGGCGACCCTGATTATTTTTCTGGCGGTGGTGCATCGATATGCCGCCGGTTGGCCAATACCAGTGGTGCAGGACTGGTTGCTTACTTTGAACTTCGGCTGGTCCCAGGAGTTGTGCATCATTATGTTTGTCTGGATGGCCAAGTTTGGCGCTGCCTACGGTGTCCGCACCGGTATCCATGTCGGTGTCGATGTGCTGATCAACCAGATGGAAAAATCGACCCGGGGCAAGTTTGTCGTTTTCGGTCTGCTTGCCGGTGCCACCTTCACCTCCATTCTCACCTACCTCGGCGGCACGTTCATCTGGGATAACGGCATGCATTATGCCGTCTTTAACTTGCTGGGCCTGAAGACCGGCGTACTTCCACAGGGGCCGACCACGCCGGATCTCGAATGGCCGACCTGGTTGGTGTACAGTGCGGTGCCGTTTGGTTCGTCACTGATGTGTTTCCGTTTTCTGCAGGTCACGGTCAGTTTCATCAAAACCGGCGAACTGCCGCATCACGACCATGGCCATGTCGATGGCATTGATGAAGTGGTTTTGCCGGTGGAGGGTGAGTCCCTTGACAAGGCAATTGAACTCAGGGCGGTATTGGAGGACGACGTCGAGCCCGAGCAGACGGACCAGGACGGAACCGGCCGGAAACGGGAGCCGATTGAAATTAGAGCTGTCCTCGAGGACGACATCGAGCCGGAAGAGAAGGACCTGGACCGCAAGGAGGAGAAACGATGAGTGCCGCCATTATTTTTGGGATCCTGCTTGCCTTGATGCTCACAGGAATGCCCATTTCCATTTCCCTGGGTCTGACGGTTTTGACCTTTCTCTTTACCATGACCCAGGTGCCTCTTGAGGCGGTCGCTCTGAAGTTATTTACCGGTATTGAAAAATTCGAGATCATGGCGATCCCCTTTTTCATCTTGGCCGGTAATTTCCTTACCCATGGCGGAGTAGCCCGCCGAATGATCGACTTTGCCACTTCCTTGGTCGGTCATTGGTACGGTGGCCTCGCACTGTCCGGGGTTGTGGCCTGTGCCTTGTTTGCGGCCGTATCAGGTTCTTCACCGGCCACGGTCGTCGCCATTGGTTCCATCCTGTTGCCCGGAATGATCAAGGCTGGATTTCCCAAGCAGTTCGGGGCCGGTGTCATCACCACATCGGGAGCCTTGGGTATCCTGATCCCCCCCTCTATCGTCATGGTGATGTATTCGGTGGCCACCAACACCTCCGTAGGTGCATTGTTCATGGCCGGAGTCGTGCCCGGAGTTGTGCTGGCTTCGATGCTTGGCGGCATGACCTGGTACCGGGCGTGGAAAAACAATTACCCGCGTCAAGAAAAAGCCTCTTGGAAGCTGCGGTTACGAACCTTCCGCGAGTCGGCCTGGGGCTTGATGCTGATCCTCGTTATCATGGGCGGGATCTATACCGGGATTTTCACCCCGACCGAGGCCGCTGCGATGAGCGCTGTGTATGCCTGTTTTGTGGCAGTGTTCATTTATAAGGACATGAGTCTTAAGGATGTACCAAAGGTCCTGCTCAATTCCGCCAATATGTCGGCGATGCTGCTGTATATCATCACCAACGCTGTTATGTTTTCCTTTATTCTGGCCAATGAGAATATCCCCCAGGAACTGGCCAGTTGGCTGCTTGACAAGGGGCTGGGCCAGGTAGCCTTCCTCTTTGCCGTCAATATTCTTCTGCTCATGGCCGGGAACTTCATGGAGCCCTCTTCAATCGTATTGATTTTTGCACCGATACTTTTTCCGGTGGCGATTAAGCTGGGAATCGATCCGGTCCATTTCGGCATCATGATGACCGTCAATATGGAGGTCGGTATGTGCCATCCACCGGTGGGACTGAACCTCTATGTCGCTTCGGGTATCACGAAGATGGGGATAACGGAGTTGACGGTGG
>CAITZN010000435.1 GCA_903896915.1 uncultured bacterium | reverse complement strand
AGTGACTGATTAACTGCGTTCTTTTTGATGTAATCAATTTCTTCTTTTTTAAGTTGCAGGGTGACACGAGGAAAACTCCCTTCTTCAGCCTCAACTTGTGTTTCTAGATTAGGGAAGTTGTCTTTCAGTATCTGTTTGACTGTATCGATCGCTCCAGTGTTGGGCAGGGTGAAGAGGATTTTCTTGGGACTGCCTGAGTCTATCCGGACCGCATTGATGCTTTTTTCAGCCAAGGCGGTCTTGAGATCGGAGGCAGCAAGATCGAGAGAGTTTTCCGCTGCTTTTTCCAGGTCAACTTGGAGGACGAT
The DNA here is from genome assembly GCA_903896915.1 of uncultured bacterium. Classification (GTDB taxonomy): domain Bacteria; phylum Desulfobacterota; class Desulfobulbia; order Desulfobulbales; family Desulfobulbaceae; genus Desulfobulbus. The sequence goes on along the minus strand of CAITZN010000435.1, from coordinate 3,014 downwards.
GTGCATGCCGCCTTGGAGATCAAGCCCAAGTTTGAGTCCGGCGGGAGCTAGGTATTTCTTCCACCAGTCTGGAATGTCGTGATAGACCGAAGGCGCCAGGGCTATGCCGGAAAAGAATATAAGGAAGATCACAAACCAGATTTTAAGCTTTAAGCTGGAATTCATTGACAATATACCTGTGGCTGGATGAAAGAAGGGTCCATGGATAAAATGATCACATAAAATAGATCGATTATACGTCGATACTCAGCTTACTGCAACGGTACGATAGGTATTTCGACGGAAAAAGACCCTATATGGGAAGTGTCTCGGTGTTTTCGCTAAGAGTGAGAGGAGGAAAGAGGTGGAAATCAGGTTTTTCGGTTAATAGCAGCGGCCATGCAGGCCGCGCCGAAACCGTTGTCGATATTGACCACGGCCAAGCCGGGGGAGCAGCTGTTGAGCATGCCGAGCAGGGCCGAATAACCCCCTGCGCCCGTTCCATAACCAACGCTTGTTGGTACTCCGATCACGGGGGCCCCGGTCATGCCGGCAACGACCGAGGGGAGTGCACCTTCCATGCCGGCCGCAACAATGATCACCTTGCCCTGTTGCAGCAGGGCGGAGTGGGCCAGGATACGGTGGATGCCTGCAACGCCGGCGTCGTAGATGGTTTCCACCGGATGGCCGAACCACTGGAGGGTGATTCTGGCCTCTTCCGCTACCGGAAGATCCGAGGTGCCGGCGGTGACAATGATAACCGTACCGCGGGCCCGGTCTTTGGAGATGTGTTGATCGTTGCCGGTGAGGATCCGTGCGACCGGATGATAGGTCAGGCCCTTCAGGTGGGTGCAGACAATTATCGCTTTTTCCGGAGATACTCGCGTGGCCAGGACGACCGAGGACATTCGCAGCAAGGCCTCGAGAATCTCGATGAGCTGGTCGGTGGATTTGTTCTCGCCGAAAACCGCTTCGGGCAGGCCGGTACGGATGATACGGTGATGGTCGAGCCGGGCGGATTCCAGAACCTCCACAGGCCAGAGGCGGAGCCGATCAAGTGCCTGGCGGACATCCAATTCTCCGGTCTGTACCTGCTGCAGGAGCGATGTAAGGCTTTGTTCATTCATAGAAAGTGGTTATGTTTATAATTTTTATCTACCATGGGGGAATTAGCTCGTAAACAGTTTACGCTGGCACCATGTTCTGTTAGATTGCCGCCAACCTCAACCATATTTATGCCACACACTGTAGCTGGAGATATTACTATGTCCAACGATAACCTGCCTCCCTTTCTTCAGGATCTTTTGCATCCGGATCGCTATGATCATCCCTCTCACGGCCTCCGGCTTCTGCAAACGCATATTTCTTATGTGATCCTCGCCGGTGATTTCGTCTATAAGTTCAAAAAACCCGTCAACTTCGGTTTCCTTGACTTCTCCGATCTGGAAAAGCGGCGTTATTGTTGTCAGCAGGAATTGCTTCTTAATCGCCGGCTATGTCCGGATATTTATCTTGGTATGGTTGAGGTAACCGTTGAGCCAGGAGGGCATTGTACCCTTAACGGCCAGGGCGATGTTGTTGAATATGGAATCAAAATGGTGAGGATGCCGGAAGAGCGGATGATGACCAATCTCATTCGGGCAGGGAATCTTCGCGTGGACCATATCGACACCCTCGTTGATGTGCTGGCTGATTTCTATCGATGTGCTGCTGGTGACGAAGAGATCAGCAGTTTCGGTTCCGCTGCGGCAGTGAGCGTTAATGTCCTCGAGAATTTTGAACAGACCAGAACTTTTATCGGCCAGGGAGCGCTGAGTCAAAGCCAGTTTGAGCTGATATCCAGCTATACCCGTCAATTTCTAGGTAGGGAGGAACTTTTCCAGCGGCGGATTGATGGCGGCTATATCCGGGACTGTCACGGCGATCTCTATTCAGCCAATATCTGCCTAGCTGAAAAAGTGTATATTTATGACTGCATCGAGTTCAATCAGCGTTTTCGTTACTGCGATGTTGCCAGCGATGTGGCTTTTCTGGCGATGGATCTCGATTTTTACGGACTTGACGATCTTGCCCAGCGGTTTATTGAAACATTTGCCCGTAAAACTGCTGATTCGGGCTTAGTTGAAATGTTGAATTTCTATAAATGCTATCGTGCGTATGTTCGTGGCAAGATAGGTCTTTTTACGGCGAATGATCCGTGCGTCGATCCGGTGGTTCAGACCGTCAACCGGGAGAATGCCGCCAAATATTTCATTTTGGCCCAGCGCTATGCTGCCCAATGATTCCGCTTCTGGCATTCCTAATGTGCCGATGAAAACGGTTGTCGTCTTTTTGGGAATGACGGCTTCGGGGAAATCGACTCTTGGCAAGGTGTGGGCCAAGGCCTGTCGGGCCGCCTACCACAACACCGATAGGGTGCGTAAGAAATTGGCGGGTCTGGAGTCTACCGACAGACGACCTGATCAGGTCGCCCATGGCATTTATTCCGCCACTTTTACCGAAAAAACCTATCAGGCCATGCGGGATTGTGCCAGAGAGGATTTTTCGCAAGGATACGAAATGGTCGTCCTCGACGGCTCGTACAGCACGCGTCAGGCTCGCGACCAGGTCAGAAGTTTAGCGGAAGGGCTTGGCGCGCGGTGTGTCTTTATCTTTTGTACCTGTTCGGATTCGGAGGTGCAGCGTCGGCTTGACCAACGGAAACGTGATCCGGAGGCTGTTTCCGATGGTCGTTGGGAGATCTATCTGTATCAGAAAACAACTTTCGAGCTACCCAACGTATCAGAAGAAGGCGAATGCATCCTCCTGAATACGGAACAGCGTGTTGCGGATATGGTGGTGTGGTTGGCGGCGCACCCCCTTTTTCAAGAATGCCAACGCCAATAAAAACACTATTGCGTATCTTTCTGACTCTGTCCGCTCTCTTTTTCTGGTGCGGATGTAGGCTTCTTTTCCTTTTCCTTTTCCTTTTCCTTTTCCTTTTCCTTTTCCTCGGATTTCACTGTATCTTCTTTTCTGTCAGCAGGGGCGGTGGT
>CAITZN010000434.1 GCA_903896915.1 uncultured bacterium | reverse complement strand
ATATCCTGCAATTTTTTCAAATGACGGACCGCCATCTGTATTTCATCGGCAGGATAGAGCGAATTGAAAAATTCAATAGCGTAGCGCAATTTTTTGCACTGGATCCGCAACCTGTGAATCTCAGGGTCTGAGGTAGAGGCGTCCAAGGCTTTGCCGTCGCGCATAACCCGTTTAAACCGTCGTAAAATAATCTGCCCGGCCAGCTCTTTGGCAGCCACACCATCCGCAATGCCTGGTTCCCGGATTTCAGAGGCGAAATATCGCATCCAAGTTTTGAGAATGGCTCTACTCTTCTTGGATCGCAAGGCACAGACCATTTTCCCGTGTTCAATTTGTCTCTGGGTGACGAGACCGGCAAAAAATGAGACCAGTCCAGGCTGCAGGGTAGCAGGTAACCGGGCAAGGTAGTTGCCCTGTTTCAAGAGGTAGACATCGAGATCACGGGTCGGACCAGTGAGGCCTCCCAACACGCTGATATCATTTTTAAATGAATTGACAATCGCAGGCGGAAAGACATTTTTGACAAGGCTTAATCCGGAACGTATTCGACGGATAGCAACCCTGAAGTCATGGAGGAACTCAGTGTCAAGGTCTTCGAGAACACCGGGGACATTCCTGGTTACGGCCGTCAACAGATGCTGGTAGATGCGGACCATAGCCTGACCGGCAGTTTGATCGGCATCGAGTTTCATGACAAATTTCGAGCTGTAGTCGAGAGGACGTCGACCGGCCTCTTTGCACCCTTCCACAAAGCCAATCAGGGGGGAGACCGGCAGGTTGACACCATTTTCGGCCAATATCCGACGGACCGAGGCCAGTTCCTGATCATAGCCCCGAATACAAAAAAGGCGGAGCATACGGAAAACAGGTTTGTCAGCAGACAAACGTTGCTCCTCGAACACGATCCGTGCCACGGTTTTCTCGTCACGGTTGAGGAGACGAACCTGGCAACCAGTTAGATGCACAGTTGCCAGTGGCAGCAGGCAGCGGATGGCAAGCAGCGGTTCAAGTTGGTCTCTGAGAAGACCTGGTGGGAAGTCTCGGGCAAAGCAGGAACGCTTGAGTTCGGGGCCTCCCTGCTGAACGGTCACTGCACCGCTGTCGCCATGGTAAAGTGTCCAAGCGCGACCATGGCAATGGAGGATGTAGCCCTGCTGGAACAATCGCCAATCAAAAGAATCGGTATACACCACGGTCGCCGAATACTCTGGAGCGGAGACGACGTTTAACTCTCCGGCAAGGGCGGACAACAGTACATCGACCTGAAGAGAATCAGGCATGAACCAGGTGTCCGCACCGGATTTTTGCATCCTTTCCGCTCCTCAGCTTCGGTAGTCTGCGTTAATTTTCACATAATCGTAGGAAAAATCGCAGGTATAGACCTCGGCTTCTGCGTTGCCTTCGTTGAGATCGATGGTGACGGTAAACTGCTTTTGCTTCAACACCTCAGTGGCGGCGGCCTCTTGGTCCAAATCCAGCGCAAGCCCGTTTGCAACCAGTTTGACGGCATCGAAACTGATAGAAACCCTCTCCTGTGCGAAACTGCAGTCTGACCGACCAAGGGCGGCGATGATCCGACCCCAGTTGGCGTCCTCACCAAAAAAAGCGGTCTTCACCAAAGCTGAGTTGGCAATAGTTCGGGCAGCATTGAGAGCTTCCACCTCATCCCTCGCCCCTGTTACCCTGATGGTCACCATCTTGGTGGCACCTTCGCCGTCAGCAACGATTTTCAAGGCAAGCTCCTTGAACACTCCCAGCAATGCTGCCTCAAAGAGCGCCACTGCCTTAGGATTGCCCTCATCAATCCAGGTGTTGCCGGCCGCTCCATTGGCCATCACCAGCACCATATCATTGGTGGAGGTGTCTCCATCAACGGTGATACGGTTGAAGGTCCGGTCCACCCCTTTTTTGACCAGCCGGTTGAGCACCGGAAAGACAATCTGGGCATCAGTGACCACAAAACAGAGCATGGTGGCCATATCAGGCATAATCATCCCCGATCCCTTGGCAACCCCGAGCAGGGATACCTCAACACCGTCGATCAATACCGTGGTTGTGGCAACCTTCGGCATAGTATCGGTGGTCATCATGGCGCGCGCCAGTTCGTCAAAACCGTCAACGGATAAATTCGCCACCAACTCTGGCATTGCTTTTAAGAACGGCGCTGTATTTAATTGCTGCCCGATAACGCCGGTAGAAGCTACCTGCACGAGGGAATCCTTGATGCCCAGTTCCTTGGCGGCCATGGCACTGGTGGCTAGCGCCACCTCCATCCCGTCCTTGCCGGTACAGGCGTTGGCATTGCCACTGTTGACCAATAAAGCCTGTGACAAACCCGAACGCAACCGCTCCATATCTAAAAGAACAGGAGCAGCCTTGACCTTGTTGGTAGTGAACGAGCCAGCAGTGACCGCCGGCATTTGGGAATAGATCAACCCCAGGTCGAGCCGGTCAGCATACCTAATTCCTGCCTTGATTGCAGCGGCTGAAAATCCTTTAACCTGCATAGAATGTCCTATGTTTCATTGAAGTTACCGAAACTGAAATGAGCATCGATACTCTACCAGATACCGTGTAAAAGAAAAGAGTGAAGATATCTGCCTGTCGGGTATTTGCCTTGAACACTTATTGGTTTTATGCCATTTTTCAAGGGAGATAGCTGCCGTCCAGGATCATCATCACGGACGCTTGCGGTTGGGTGCCTTTACCAACTGGCCAGTCCGCTTCTTCACGACAGTTAGACCCGAAATAAACATTGCTTAAACAGTGAATTTTCCGAAGCAACCAGCCGTTTTCGCAACAAATCCCAATGGCGGCACCTAACAGCATCCTGAACCCTATGAAGATTCTCCTAATCAGCGACATCCACGGCAACTATCCGGCCCTTAAAGCAGTCAGCCAACAGGTGCAACAACTTGCATTTGAGCAGATTCTCAACTGTGGCGACACCACCGTATACGCACCCTTCCCCAATGAAACCATTGACTGGCTCCGCCAGCATAAAACTTGCACCATCACGGGCAACACCGACGATAAAGTTGTCAAACTGCTCAAAGGCAAAACATTTAAAAAACCTGCTAACCCGGAAAAAAGGATCATGTACACGAACACGGCAGCGATGCTGTCCGCGCAAAACATCGAATTTCTCCTCAAATTAAATAAGAAGAAAATTCTCCACCTTGGCCAGACCTGTGTCGGTCTTTTTCATGGCAGTCCGACGGATCACGATGAATTTCTTTTTGCCGAAACAAAGGAGGAACGCTTCGAGGAACTGGCCAAGGCAACATCTTGTCAGGTGGTGATCACTGGCCACTCGCACTCCCCGTATCACAAGTATGTGGGGGGAGTGCATTTCATCAATCCCGGTTCAGTCGGCAGGATGTTCGACGGTCGCCCCGAGGCCTCCTATGCCATCCTGGAACTGGCCCAAGGAACCGTCACTGTCACCCACCACCGCTGTCCCTACGATGTTGAAGCGGTGGTCAAGGCACTGCGGGAGCACCAGCTGCCAGCCATATACGGAGAAATGTTCCGCACCGCAACAAAACGCAATTAAAACAGAATAACGGGTTGATCATCAACGGCCCATCGCCAATTGGCACGCCTCGTCAAGCCGAGTCTCGACATACTGCAGGCCTTCCTCGCTACAAGTTTCGAGATCGAAGCAGAGGGCATCCTCGCCCAGCAGACCGCCTGGCACAAAAGCCCCCTTCTCTTCCGGATCTTGGATCATGTCGCAGAAAAAGCAAATGGAAAGCCAGCGCGGTTGATCCTCAATGACATCGATCATCACGAACAAGGGTCGATTATGCTGCGGGTGAGATGCTCGCAATGAATAGGTCAGCCCGGGGCGAGGATGATAGGTCAAAACTACGCCTTGCGCGTTGAGTAACAGATTTTTCAGCCGGATGAACCCTTGTTTATTCTGCTCCGGAGTGTCATCCCACGTATCAAGAAATGCGTTTATTGCATCGACAACCTCTTTCATCACGCACCTGCTCCCTAGCTGCTCCCGGTCTCTTTTCCCGAGAAATTATTAATAACAAACCAGCTGTTTACGTTAATTACTCAATCATACCAATTGATATCTATAAATATACGTGAGCACTTACTTCAGCCGTCAAAAATGGCTCCGGCCTGGTCATCTGTTCCCTTCCGGGAGCAACCAGGACTGTCAACACCGCACTGCATCAACTATCATAATAGCCACAGAGAACTCGCAGTGGTGACCCAGAAAAACCGCCGAGGCCATCCACTTCGGACGCCAGAAAGGAAACAACAGTGCAATGCAAAGTCACGAAAAAATACGAAAAAGATGAGGAACTCTCGGCCGGATGGATGAGCAAGGAACCTTTACCGATGAGATGAAACTAAAAAACACTGCAGATCGTGCTATGCAGGCGCAGCAAAATATGAAAAAAACAGGTAGCCGCCCGCATACTCGTAAATTTCGAGAGGCGAGACGTGGCGGTCTCGCCCCTACCCTTGGCAACTACGACAGAAAACTCT
>CAITZN010000433.1 GCA_903896915.1 uncultured bacterium | reverse complement strand
GATCTGCTCCTTGACCTCGGCCACCTTGATTAAACCGGGACGATCAACAACGCCTTCCAGTTCAAATTGCTTCACCGTGATTTTGGGGCCCTCATCAGCACCCAAGGGACGATCGCGCAAAGCCGGGATCACAACCGCGGGCATGCTCTCGGTGGTAAAGGACGGCTGTTGCAATCTTGGCATTGCCGCGCCTGGTGTTGCGGCTGCCGGTATATTCTCAACAGCGTTGACCTGTGCCGCAAAAAAAGTCATGAGCAGGGCGCAGACAGAAAAAACTTTTTTCATAGTTTCCCTACCTCCTCGCCTGAGCAATGCGTCCTTTTCAGTATTCATTCTTCGCAATTTTTCCATGCTCCCTTCTCCCTTTACGCAATCCATAGGCGTTTACACGTCAACCATGGAAGCGATGACAATACATATCAATATGCTTGTACGACTTATTATTTGCAGAGTGCACGGTGCGTAAGCACCCTTGTAGGTTTTTGCAGACTGGGAGGCTTGTCGCCAGCCCGGTGAACACGCCAGCCCAATGAAGGGAATCGGCGGTAGGGAGGAAAACTGCGCTGCTCTTGGGGCGATTTCGGTCCAATTGCTCTCCCAATGTGATTGTTTGCTACTGTCCGGGAAGACAGAATTGATCAGTCAGCAGCCTGCACGGTCACATTGAGTGATACCACCTCGTGGCCAAAACAGGACAGATGACAAAATAATCCTACAAAACAGCAGGTTACAAGTCAATAATTAATTTCAATCCCCGCTACACGCATTGGGCTGCAACGATTTTCTAATTTTCGATGACGGGGGTAAATTATGGTCGACTCAGGCGGTATAAAAGCCATACGTACTTCTTGGGAAAATCTCGCCAAAGAGACTGCTCGCATCAAGTATGCTTGTCGGTTATTACGGCCACGATATTTATCTCTATTTATTCATGTTATCATTGCCATACCGCTAAAATACGGTATACAAGCTGTAAAAATCATGCCCGAGGGCTGCTAGCTGCCGACACGAGGGGCCTGCACGCCTCAAACAACCAACTCCGGCACATTTAGCAAAATGCTATCTCTGCAAAGAAAGGAAAGTCTGCATGAATTTCGCTTCAATTCGTTTCAAACTCATTTTCGGCGGCATCTTGATTGTTCTCATTCCCATGGCAGTGAGCGGTTATGTCGCCATAACGGACTCAGCCAAGGCGGTCACCCAGCTGAGTAAAACCAATGAACAATTCATCGCCGAAGGCACGGCGATGCAGGTCACAGCCACCCTCGAAGGAGAAATGAAATTCACCGCTGCCTTTGCCGCCCGGACCCAGGTAAAAAAAGCTACCGAGGCCGTCAGCACTAAGGGTATCGTTGGTGCCGCTGAAGCAGTGAAGGTTATTCACCAGGACTTAAAAAAACGCTTTGAGCTGCTCAAAACCAATTATTCGGCGCTCTTTATTACCGATGCCTCAGGAACCATTTATGCCGAAACAGCTGAGGCTGGAGAAATCCTCAAGAGTTGGGACATTGCCAATCATCCGAGCTTTGTGGAAGCAAAGACAACAAGACGATCGGTGGCCGGTGATATCGTCCGCTCCAAATCAACAAATGAACTGACAATAATTGTCTGTGCCCCCATCTTTACGGACAACGGGGCCTTTTTAGGAATGTTTGGCGCCCTATTGAAGGGATCCGTTATCACGAACTTGGTCACCGCCCGGAAAATCGGTGAAACAGGTTATTGTTTCATGATTAATGAAGCGGGCATCATCATTGCGCATCCGGATGAAAAAAATGTCCTGAAACTTGATTTGAAAAAAGTTGAAGGCATGGAAAAAATCTCCTCGGCAATGATGGACGGTCGAACCGGTGCGGAATCCTATGTTTTCAAAGGCATCGATAAGATTGCAGGATTCACCCCGGTCAAGGGAAAGGCGTGGAGCGTTGCTGCAACCCAAGATGCCTCGGAATTCCTCGCCAGTGTCTTCTCACTGCGAGACCGCATCGTCCTTATTATTTTCCTCTCTGTCGCGATAATCTTTGTCATTATTTTCCTGGCCGCTGCATCGATCACCCGCCCTCTCCAGAAGGTCATCGATGGTCTCCAGGATATCGCCAGCGGGATGGGCCATACAGCCTTAACCAGACGCATTGCCATAATCTCTAACGACGAAATCGGCCTGCTCTCCGCAAAATTCAACAGTCTCATGGAGTCAATCAACAACCTCTCGGTCTTCAAAAAAGTCATTGAGGAAGACACCACCCTTGAAGAAGTGTACCAAAGAATGGGCCAGGTGTTTACTCAGAAGCTCGGAATCAACGGCTGTTTCATCTATCAGGTCAACAATGCGAAAGATGAGATGATCCTGACCTACCCAAGCAGTTTCGATCAGGCAGAAATGTTGTGCCATCCCGACATCCTTGATAATTGCGATCTCTGCAAAGCAAAGCGAACAGGCCATATTGTCAGTTCCAACACCTTCCCTGATATCTGCCGACAATTCACAGCACACGATGGCCGCACGCACTACTGCCTCCCTATAGTGGTCGGCGGCTCCACTGTTGCCGTTGTGCAATTTATCTTTGAAGCGGCTGGGACCCAGTCCGCTGTGATCGAGAAGGATGCAAAAATCTTCAAGGCAGAAGCCTACATTAACGAATCCCTGGCTGTCATCGAAACCAAACGATTGATGGGTTCACTGCGCGATTCAGCCCTGATCGACGGTTTGACCGGATTGTATAATCGTCGCTATCTTCAGGAATATGCGGAAAAAATTGTTGCTGGAGTCCTACGGCGGGGCAAAGCGATTGGGCTTATCATGTGTGACCTGGACTATTTCAAACAGGTCAACGATATCCACGGACACAATGCTGGTGATATGGTTCTCAAAGAGACTTCTAAAATCATCCGGCAGAGTGTGCGCGAGGCGGACATTGTCATCCGTTTTGGTGGGGAGGAATTTTTAGCGGTGCTGCTCGATATCAGCGAGGGAGAGAGTGTACGGGTCGCAGAGAAAATCCGCCACAATATCGAACAGTGTGTGATCAAACTTCCGGATGGCATCATCCAGAAAACCATAAGCCTGGGGACAAGCGAATTCCCCGCCGATACCGGTACGCTCTGGAGTTGTATCAAGTATGCCGATGTCGCCCTCTACCGGGCAAAAAATGAAGGCCGCAACAGATGTGTACGGTTCACCAAGGATATGTGGACGGACGAGCAGGTTTAATCAGGGCAAGTGTCGGCATCCACCTGCCCTGATTGCTTACCAGCGCTCCTGATGCACACAATCCGGATTATACCGGGTGCGCGTTGCATTTTCCTGTGCAGGCCAGCCAAGGGCAATGCCGGCAACCGGAATGACCTGTGCGGGTAAGGCGAAATGCCGTGAAACCGCCGCAATCCGCTCCTCGCGAGGATGGATGCCCAGCCAGCAAGCCCCCAATCCCAGAGCGTTAGCAGCCAGCAGGATATTTTCAATCGCAGCACTCAGATCCTGGAGCAGAAAGGAGAGCTGCTGATCATGCGCCTGGTGCAGATCACCGCAGACAACCAGAGCAGCTGTTGCCTCTTTGAGCATCTGACCGTTGGGCAGAACCGTGGCCAGTTGATCGATAGCGGTGCGGGAACGCAGTACAATGAAGTGCCAGGGGTCCTTGGCCACCGCTGAAGGGGCTGCCATGGCCGCTTCCAGGAGATCGATCAGCATGATCTCCGGGATCTCCCGTTGGGTGAATTTACGGATGCTGCGCCGCGAAAAAATGAAGTTCAGTAGCGGATTCATTCTACACCTCCCCTAAAATTTGTACGACTCGCTGCTCTTGATGTTTTGCCTGAGCATTCCCATCATCAAATCGTGGTCCTTCGCTGCTCGCCCTGAAACTGCCGGCATTGTTCCATATAGGTGCCGATGATCTCTGCCACAGCTTCCGGTGTATCGACCACATGAAAAAGATCGAGATCATCGGGGGCGATGCAACTATGCGGCAGCATCTCCGCCCGAATCCAGTCCAGCAATCCCTGCCAATAACTGCTGCCGAACAAGACGATGGGAAAGCGGCGGATCTTACCAGTCTGGATCAAGGTCAGGGACTCGAAAAATTCGTCCATAGTGCCGAAGCCGCCGGGAAAAATTACATAGGCCATAGCATAACGGACAAACATCAGTTTGCGGATGAAAAAATAGCGGAAGGTAAGGCTGCGATTCTGGTAATGGTTGGGATGCTGCTCCCTGGGCAGGGTGATATTCAACCCGACCGAGGTGCCGCCCGCCTCGAAGCAACCTCGGCTGGCCGCCTCCATGATGCCGGGACCGCCGCCGGTGATAACCGCCAGATTCTGCCGACAGAAAAGCGTAGCCGTCTCCCGGGCGGCGTTATAGTAGGGCGATTCCTCACCGAACCGGGCACCGCCGAAAATCGAGACCGCCGGGCCTAAATCGTTGAGGGTTTCAATGCCGTCGATCAGTTCAGCCTGAATGCGGAAAATCCGCCAGGCCTCCGAAGTTTTCAAATCATCCATAGCAGACACGCCCAATTAAAAAGGCGGGGAGGAACGCGCCCTCCCCGCCTGTCATCGCTTTAACGTCTTGCAAGCAACCGTGGCTGCATGCGAAACCAGGTTTCGCTTACACCAGGCTCTTGAAGAAGTCGTTGCCCTTGTCATCCACCAGGATGAAAGCCGGGAAGTCGACCACTTCGATCTTCCACACCGCTTCCATGCCCAGCTCGGGGTAATCCAGACATTCAACCTTCTTAATATTCTCCTCAGCCAGCAGGGCAGCAGGACCGCCGATCGAACCAAGATAAAAGCCGCCGTGTTTCTTGCAGGCATCGGTAACCTGCTGGGAACGGTTGCCCTTGGCGATCATCACCATGGAGCCGCCGTTGCTCTGGAACAGGTCGACATAGGAATCCATGCGGCCGGCCGTGGTCGGGCCAAACGATCCGGAAGGCTTGCCCGGAGGCGTTTTCGCCGGACCGGCATAGTAGACAGGATGTTGTTTGAGATAGTCGGGCAGGGGTTTGCCAGCATCGAGAATCTCTTTCCACTTGGCATGGGCGATATCCCGACCAACTATGATGGTGCCAGTCAAGGACAGCGGGGTAGAGACCGGATATTTGGTCAGCTCAGCCCGAACCTTGTCCAGCGGTTGGTTGAGATCGATCTTAATCGCCTTGGAAGCACTGCGGTCACGGTATTTGGCAGGGATCAGCTTGCCGGGATCGGTGTCCATCTGCTCGATCCACAGGCCTTCCTTGTTGATCTTGGCCTTGATGTTTCGGTCAGCGGAACAGGAAACACCCATGCCCACTGGACAGGAGGCACCGTGCCGTGACAGACGGACCACGCGGATGTCGTGGGCAAAATATTTACCGCCGAACTGAGCGCCCAGGCCGAGATTACTGGCTGCCTCGAACAATTCCTTCTCCAGCTCCAGATCGCGGAAAGCGCGACCGTATTCATTGCCGCTGGTGGGCAGGGCATCGAGATACTTGGCGGATGCCAGCTTGACGGTCTTAAGACAGGTCTCCGCAGAGGTACCGCCGATAACAAAGGCGATATGGTAGGGAGGACAGGCCGCCGTACCCAGGGTCTTCATTTTCTCAACCAGGAATTTTTTGAGGGTGCCGGGATTAAGCAGGGCTTTTGTCTCCTGATAGAGATAGGTCTTGTTGCCGCTGCCGCCGCCCTTGGCCACGAAAAGAAATTTGTACTCCGCACCCTGGGTGGCATAGATATCGATCTGCGCCGGCAGGTTGGTTTTGGTGTTGATCTCCTCGTACATGGTCAGCGCCGCATTCTGGGAATAACGCAGGTTCTCATCGGTATAGGTGGTGTAGACGCCGGCAGAGATCTGCTCAGCGTCGTCGCAGCCGGTCCACACGTTCTGACCCTTTTTGGCAACGACACAGGCCGTACCTGTATCCTGACAGACCGGCAGAACAAAATTGGCGGAGACCTCGGCGTTGCGCAGCATGGCCAGCGCAACTTCTTTGTCGTTTTCAGAAGAGGCCGGATCGTCGAAGATCTTGGCGACCTGCTGATTGTGGGCGGGACGCAAGAGGAAGGAAACCTCGCGCATCGCCTGATTGGCAATCACCTTCACGGCTTCGGGGGCTACTTTCAATATTTCCTGGCCGTTGAAAGTCTCTACAGATACGTACTTGCTGGAACCCTCCAGTAAACGAAATTTGGTCTCATCTTTGCCGAGGGCAAAAGGATCCTGATACACAAAACCAGCCATACTCTTTCTCCTTGTTTGAATGAAAATACACCGTACATGGACCGACCGTACCAACCCGGCCGACTACTATTCGACAGACAAACAACTTCTTGATCAACATACCGCACCCGACAGATGCGGAGATTTTTTTCAACCTTGTCTTTTACCTTGCAGCGCAAACAAAGGCAAGCCCAGGAAACACCTGAACAGTTACCATCTTATCCACCAGAGCATGGTTCCCGGCCCCCTTCCCTAGTTTCCATGCGCCACATGGAAACTAGAAAACAGGTTGCAGACCTACAGACTCTCTAACTGAATAGTTACTATGAATCAACATTCCCATCGGGTGCCGGCAGCGGCGAAAAAGAACTGCTCGCCGAAAACATGCTGTAACCGGGCGCAATTGGCCAGCCCTGTGCAATGGGAGGCCCCCAGCCGCTGGACGCCGAAATGGTGTAAAGCGGCCACGGTGGCATTGAACTGGGTCGCATCGGCAAAGCCGAGGTGGGTGCCGCCGATCACCATCGCGATCGGTTGACCGGGAAGCTTGGCGGTAACATGGGTGAGGATATTTATCAATCCGGCATGAGCGCACCCCAGGACCACCACCAGCCCCTTGTCGGTGGCCACCACCAAGGAGAGATCATCGCGGAGTTCGTCCTGCAACCATTCCCCGCTGGCTGAGCGGATTTTCATGGTAGCATCAGGCGGCTCAAAGTCGGTGACCCGCGGCACTTCGCCGGTAAGATAGACCTGCGGAAAAATCTCGGTGAATCCGGTCACCAGTTGGAACTGCGCCCCCAGGGATTCCAAATACCCCTGCTTGTGGCGGATGCCGATTTCCCGGCATTGCCCGTCTTTGAACCAGTAGCGGTCAACAAAACCATCCGGATGCAGATAGGTGTCGGTCTTGCCATTGATCAGTAGGGCATCGGCCAGACCTGAGGTGTGATCGTAGTGGCCGTGACTGATAACGATCCCGTCGAGCTGATCTAAAGCAACGCCCAATACCCTGCTGTTGTTGACCAGGCCGAGCCCCTGGCCGGTATCGAGCAGTATCCGGTGAGCGCCCGCTGTGATATGCACGGCCCAGCCGTGTTCCCCTATCAGTCCATGGGGAACGGCAACGGAATTTTCGCAAAGCACGGTCAGTTGGCAATCCATATAAGCCTCCTTCTGGGGTAGGATGAAAGGTAAACTCTATACTGCTTGTAAACGGGGCTAGACCAGCGCAGCCATCACCTGATTGGCCAGGGGCAGCCCCTGACGGGTGAGAAAAAGGCGTCCTCCCTCAATGGCGACCAGATTCTGGTCAAGCAGCCGGTGCAGACTCGCGCCGTAATAAGTCGTTACATCAAGACCAAACCGGTGGCGCAACTCGGTGATAGAAACCCCGGCCAGCAGCCGCAGGCCCATGATTACGGTCTCACGGAAAGCGGCTGCCGCATCCAATTGCTCCTCCTCAGCCCAAACCGACTGCCCAGCGGCCACGCGCCGACAAAAGTCTGGCAGGTCGGCAACCGTGGCCCGCCGCTGTCCGCCAAAGGCCGAGACCGCTCCGGGCCCAAGCCCGAGATAGAGGCCGTTGTGCCAGTAGTTGAGGTTATGACGGCACTGACGGCCTGCAACTGCGTAATTGGAAATTTCATAGCGCTCCAGGGGACTGCTATCGACGGCGGTCTCGGTAGTGGCCAACATGGCCATTACCGCATCCTCAGACGGCAACGCCCATTGGCCTTGCTCCGCCTGCAGAAAAAACGGCGTCCCCTCCTCCACGGTCAGCTCATACAGGGACAGGTGCTCCGGGGCAATGGCCAGGGCCCGCTCCAGGGTTTCCTGCCAGCTGCGGACGCTCTGCCCCGGCAGGCCGTACATCAGATCAAAGCTGAGATTATCAAAACCGGCCGATCTCGCCGCCTCAATGGTCGCCTGGGCCTCGCCGCTGGTATGGATGCGTCCGAGTTGCTGCAATTCCTGGTCAGCAAACGACTGGATGCCG
Organism: uncultured bacterium; assembly: GCA_903896915.1. Lineage (GTDB taxonomy): Bacteria > Desulfobacterota > Desulfobulbia > Desulfobulbales > Desulfobulbaceae > Desulfobulbus. Next base: position 3,678 of record CAITZN010000433.1, on the reverse strand, counting down.
ATAGAGAGGCGGTTGAACCCGGCCCGGCGCAACTGCTGCAGCCCCTTGGCATCAATGGTTCCGGGATTAACCTCGATGGTTATCTCCGGCATCTCCTTGGTAAACGAGAAAAGTTCACAACAATCGGCGAGCAGCGAGGCCAGCACCGTAACCGGAAGGGTCGAAGGAGTACCACCGCCAAAAAAGACGGAGGAAAAAGACAGGGTCCGGACGTCCGCATCCCTTGCCAACTGGCGCATCTGCAGTTGCACCGCCTCTACATAACGCTGCGTGTCCCCTGCCTGCGGGGCAAAGGAGTAAAAACTGCAATACCCACACTTCTGTTGGCAAAAGGGAACGTGCACATAGAGCCCGGCCAAGGCGGCAAGGTTCATCAGCCTCTGTGTTCGAGAATCCGGCGGCAGTCGTCGCGGATCCGGGTCATGAGACCGCTGTCGGCAAAGCTGTAGACCTTATCGCCCGCGCCGATGATCAGGTGATCGAGCAGGCTGATGTGCATAAACGAGCAGACCATGTGGAGCGAACGGGTCAGTTCCTCGTCCTGGGGGGACGGAGTCAGCGAGCCGGAAGGGTGATTATGGGCGATCACCAGGCCGCTGGCATTGCGGGCCAGGGCCGCCTTGACCAGTTCCCGCGGATAGACCGTATTGACCGTCACCGTGCCCTCGGCCACCACGGCGGAATCGATGATGCCATGGGCAGCGTCGAGGAAAACCACTGTCAGGACCTCATGCTGCAGGCCCCGCATGGTATGAAGGAGATAATCGGCCACCTCGCGGGAGCTATGAATGTATTTTTTACCGACGATCCGTTGACGGAGGTAGCGCCGAGCCACCCCCTGGATGAATTGCAGGGCGAAGATATTTTTGGCACCAATGCCCTTGACCTGCTGCAGCTGCACGGGCGCAGCGTCGAGCACGGCAGGCAGGGTCTTGAATTGCTCAAGAGCCGAACGAGCGGCCTCCTTGCAGTCGGAACGAGGGGTACCGAAGGTGAGCAGCAACTCGATGACCTCGGTGTCGGTGAAGGCCTCGATCCCCTGTTCCAGGAACTTGTCGCGGAGCCGCTGCCGATGGCCCTCGCCCTTCTGCTGCCACTCACTCTTATCCATTAGTGCCAGCTCTAACCGTTCAACTCCTGCAGAAACAACTTGTTGGCCAGTTGCGGATTGGCCTGCCCCTTGGTCTTCTGCATCAACTGGCCGACGAAAAAGCCGATCACCTTGGTCTTACCCTCGCGGTACTGCTGCAGCTGCTCCGGATTGGCGGCAATGATCTCGCGCACCTTGGCGATGAGCTCGCCCTCATCACTCATCTGCACCAGCCCCTTGGCCTTGACGATCTGCTCCGGATCGGTGCCTGTGGCCAGCATCTCGACAAAGACTGTTTTAGCGATCTTGCCCGAGATTTTGCCCTCCTCGATCAAGAGCAGCAGTCGGGCCAGTTGAACTGGACGCACCGGGCATGCGCCGATCTGCTCGGGGCCGTACTCGCGCAACAGTTCGGTGCCGATAAAATTGCTCAGTTTTTTGGCATTGCCAAACTCCCGGTAGGCAGCCTCGAAATAGTCGGCAAGGTCGCGGGAGGCGGTGAGGATCTCAGCATCATAGTCGCCCAGTTCAAAATCGCGGCTAAAACGCAATCGCCGCTTGTCCGGCAACTCGGGCAGCTGCTGGCGGAGGATTTCAATCCAGGCCTCGTCGAGCACCACCGGAACAAGATCGGGATCGGGAAAGTAGCGGTAATCGTGCGCTTCTTCCTTGCCGCGCATGGACTCGGTCTGGTTTCTGTCCGGGTCCCACAGCAGGGTCTGCTGGATCACCTTGCCGCCTTCCAGGAGTAGATCGCGCTGCCGCCTGATCTCGTACTCCAGGGCCAGCTGGACATTGCGAAACGAGTTCATGTTTTTCAGCTCGGTGCGGGTGCCCAATTCCTTTTGTCCCACCGGTCGCAGTGAAATGTTGGCATCGCAGCGGAAACTGCCTTCCTGCATGTTGCCGTCACAGATGTCGAGATAACGGACAATCGCGTGCAACTTTTTCAGATAGGCTACCGCCTCCTGCGGTGACCGGAGATCCGGCTCGCTGACAATTTCTAGGAGCGGCGTGCCAGCACGGTTGAGATCGACATAGCTGAGCGGCTCGCGCTCGTCGTGCACGAGCTTACCGGCATCCTCCTCCATGTGAATGCGGGTGATGCCGATAGTCTTGCGGCTTTGCCCCTCCACCTCGATATCGATCTGACCGTGCTCGCAGATGGGCAGGTCGAACTGGGAAATCTGGTAGCCCTTGGGCAGATCGGGATAAAAATAGTTCTTGCGGGCAAACCGGTTATCCCGATTGAGGGTGCAGTCGGTGGCAAGTCCCAGCTTGATAGCCGATTCCACCACCTTGCGGTTGAGAACCGGCAGCGAGCCCGGCATGCCCAGACAAACCGGACAGGTATGGGTGTTGGGCGGCGCACCGAAGGCAATAGAACAGCCGCAGAAAATCTTGCTTTTGGTCTTCATCTGGGCGTGGATTTCCAGCCCGATTACGGTCTCAAATTCCATAAATGCTGCTATAAAGGTAAGGGTTTATCACCGATGAACGCCGGATTCGACCCAGGTTCGGATCTTGACCAGTTCTTCGTCCCAGAGCTTTGAAGCCCTGATATTGATGAACATCCGGAACAGGTCACCCACCAGCCGGGTCAGTTGCTCAAACAGGGCGATCCGTTCCAGAATCCGCCCTTCCATACTTTCGGCATTTTTGCCCTCATCGACGCTGTCAACGGTTTTGGGCAGCCGGACATTGCGAAACTCAAAAATCATCGCGGTGAGGGTTACTCCGAATTCATAATCCCCATAGGCGAGACGGATACGAGCCTGCTCCGGCTTTTTGGCAAGACCCAATCCGGCCCTAGCCTCTTTCAGCTCAGTCTGCAGGCCACGGCAGATCACCTTCTCGCTGGCATCGCCCTCGCCGTACTCAAGGAGCATATGCTTCTCGAAAACGACCAGGACATCGCCCTTGCCGGGCACCTCGACATAGCCGCCGCGTTCTTCCGATTTAAACCAGAGCCAGGCCAAAAACTCCTGGCCGAGAAATTTCTTTTCTTGAATGAGATCAACAAGATCCATGTATTCGTCCGTTTACTTGCCAGCACTGAGGCCGCAAGGGTTAAATTTCCAAGGTCAGGGCTTCCTGCCCGGTTTTCTGCTCAGAGGCCTCGACACTCTTTTGAAAGATGGCTGAGGCCCGCTGTTGATACTGCTCGGCCTCTTCGGGCTTGCGCTGGCTGGAACACAATTTGGCCAGTTCCTGAAGGACAGCCGCAACGCTGGGATGCTCCAGACCATGCAGGGTTTCGTTGATCGCCAGTGACTTCCGGTAACAGATTTCAGCTTCCGCATACTGCCCCTGCAGGCGGTAGGATTCAGCGAGATTATTAAGACTCAAAGCCAGTTGTGGATGGGTTGGCCGCAGGGCCTTTTCCCGGATTCGGACCAGGCGTTCGTAGAGGGGCACCGCCTGCTTCTCCATCTCCAGCTCCATGCAAAGTGCCGCCAGTTTATCAAGGATGTTGGCCAACACAGGATGATCCGGCCCTCGTTGTTTCTCAAGGATTGCCAAAGATTTTTTGTAGAGTGAAACCGCCTTATCATATTCGCCCAGCGTTTCCTGCAACTCACCCAACT
>CAITZN010000432.1 GCA_903896915.1 uncultured bacterium | reverse complement strand
ATCTGATAAAGGATGTTTTTGTTGATTTTTTTCAGAACAGCGTTTGTAAAGTACTGACAGCAAATAACGGGGAAGAGGCATTGGCCCTTGCCGTCAAAGAGAAACCCAGCATTATCTTTATGGATCTTAATCTGATTGGTATGGATGGTCGGACAGTGACCGAACATTTGCGTAACCAACCGGAAACCGCTACTATTCCCGTAGTGGTCATGACTGGAGAAATGCTGGATGAGCCCGATTATAAGCCTCTATTCGATGATTTTCTCCAGAAACCTTTTCGTTTGGAGGAGTTGAAGGAAATGGTTGCTCGATATATTCCCTTCGACCAAAGTTATACCGAGCAACCGACAGTTACCGACAACACCATTAGCGAAGAGCCGGATTTTCTTAAAGTTATTGAAGGAGTGTGGACCGCAGAACTCGAGCAATTGCGCTGTCAGGCTGTCCGTTCCGGTAGCCTGGCTGATGCTGTTTCCTTAGGGGCCGCTATGCTGCAAACCGGGGGGAAAGCCGCGGAACCGCTCTTGTCTGAGCTCGGCGGTGAGTTGGTCCAACATGCCGCGGAACCGAACATTTTGGGTGTTGACCGTCTTCTTGCAAAGCTCTCCAGAATCGCAAACCGGAAACAATCATGAGCAACAAACAACCCCTTATTTTTATCGTTGATGACGTCCCTGAAAATATTCAGATAGCGATGTCGCATCTGAAAGAGTTGCACTGTGATTTCGCCTACGCCACTACAGGTGAACAGGCCATTGAGCGTATTGTTGCTACTCAGCCCCAGTTGATCCTTATGGATGTGATGATGCCAGGAATGAGCGGATTCAAGACTGTTGAGTTGTTGAATCAAAATAAAGCTACCCGTTCCATTCCTGTCATTTTTCTTACAGCCAGAGCCGAATCCGAAGATGTAGTGCAGGGTTTCAACCTTGGGGGCGTTGATTATATCACCAAGCCTTTTAAGGGAGTAGAACTCCGTTCACGAGTGCGTCACCACCTTGAGCTGTACGCTTATCGAAACAATTTGGAAAGGTTGGTAGAGGAACGGAGCCGTGAGGCCGAGTTGCTGAAGGATGTTATTATTGAGGCCATGGGCGAGATGGCGGAGTATCGCGACCCGGAAACCGGTAGCCATATCCATCGCACTCGTGAATATGTCCAGTTGCTTGCCGAGACCTTGGTCTCGCGGGGCCATTTTTGCGACCAATTAACCCCTGAATACATAGTACTGCTGCGTAAATCGGCGCCATTGCATGATATCGGTAAGGTGGCTATCCGCGACTCAATCCTTTTGAAGCCCGGAAAGTTGACGTATGAAGAGTTCGAAGATATGAAGAAGCATACCCTGTTCGGTGAGGAGGTTATTGCCAACCTTGAACAGATGGCCGGGCATCCGACCTCTTTTTTGAGTTGTGCCAAGGAAATAGCTGGCAGTCACCATGAAAAAGTAGACGGCAGCGGTTACCCCAGGGGGCTTATAGGCAGTGCAATACCTTTGGCTGGCCGCATCATGGCCATTGCCGATGTTTATGATGCCTTGATATCCAAACGTGTCTATAAAGATGCCAAGCCTCACGCCGAGGCCATGAAGATCATGATTGACGGCAACGGGACTCACTTTGATCCGATTCTGATGGAAGCCTTTCTCGAGTTGGAGCCTGTTTTTCACCAAATTGCCGTGAGAAATCTTGATTAAGTTCTGTCTAATATTT
>CAITZN010000431.1 GCA_903896915.1 uncultured bacterium | reverse complement strand
TCCAACTACAAAAAAAATATCAACACTTACGAAGCCTTGAATTCGATTTTTCCCAATCTACATTGACCAACGGCCGCATAAAGCAGGGAAGCGGCAACGCCCTCTTTTACCGCCCTGCCGTCCAACCCGGAAGTTCATCTCCAGCGGTCAATGGTATCATGCGTTGGAATTACTTGGAGCCAACAGCCCAAACAATTATCAATGATGGGAAAGAGCTCTCCATTTACACGCCTCAAGACAAACAATTGATTGTCTCCCCATCCCAAGACATCGAATCCGACATCACCTATGCGATCTTCACCGGGACGAAAAGCCTGCTCGATGAATTTGAGACTGCCCCACCGGATAAACTTTTTGTCCTCAATAACCCGCCGACCGGTTTTGAGGCTGTTCTTTTCACCCCCAGAAAGCCCCACCCTCAGGTCAAACGGATCCAGCTCTGGCTGGGTGGCGATATGACCATCCACCGAGTGCTCATGGAAGATCATTTTGGTGCTCTGACCGAACTCACTTTCAATCGGGTTCGTTTCAACACTCTCCCGACCGGGGATGCACAACAGCTGCAATCGTTGCTCAAACTCGATTTAGCACCCGGAACAGAAACTATTCGGCAATGACATTCTAAAAACGATCTTACCCAACGGCCGCCACCACCTGTTTTCACAAAAAAAGTTGCTGCAAACCTATAACCGGGTTAAAGAAGACCAGATTATGCGCTTACTGGTTAAGCTAGAGAACAAGCACCTTTTTTTGCACCGGAACGGCGACGCCTCCCCTGCCCTGGCCGTCCATGCACACTGACACCCATGCTTATCGCCATATTGTCGGACAGCCACGACCACATCCCCAACTTGCAACGGGCCGTCAGTCTTGCCAACCGGGAAGGCGCCGAACTGCTGATTCACTGCGGTGACTTGATTTCACCTTTTATGCTGAAATATCTCCATGCATTTCAAGGCCCTGTGCATTTGATTTATGGAAACAACGCCGGCGATCAGCATCTTATTTCTTCGCGATGCGCCACCGCTTTTGACAACATCCAGCACCATGGTTTCCATGGAACTATCGTCTCCGGCTCATTGCGCATCGCCTTTAATCATTATCCGGAACTAGCACGTGAGTTGGCTCTCTCGGGCGCCTTTGATCTAGTCTGTTATGGACATGATCATATTTTTTCAGTTGACCGGCTTGACGGCTGCCTGCTGCTCAACCCAGGTGACCTCTTGGGCAAAGACGACACGCCGGCCTTCGCCCTCTTTAACACCAGCGATTTTTCAGTACGACGACTGGAAGTCGGCAGCAAGTTGATATTGGATGAATGATCAATCTCTAAGGGATGTGATTACAGCACCAGTGAAGGGGATAATTTGAAAGCCCACCATGCTGGATAACTTTTATCGGAACAGTAGAAAACAATGAGTGACGAAACCTTTGCAGACCTTTTCCAGGCAAAAACCGTTTCCCGCAAACCCATCCAGCCAGGCGATCGCGTAGAAGCAGTCGTTGTCAGCACCAGTGGAGAAAACATATTCCTCGATGTCGGTGGCAAGAGTGAAGGAGTGCTCAATGCTTCTGAACTTCGTAACGAGGCTGGTGAACTGACTGTCGCCGTTGGTGATAGTATCAAGGTCTTTTTCCGTGCGGCAAGAGGCGGCGAAATGATGTTCACCACCCGACTCGGCTCCGGCCAGACCTCTTCGCGGGAACTGGAAGAAGCTTTCCAATCCGGCATTCCGGTTGAAGGCAAGGTTACCGGCGAAATCAAAGGTGGATTCTCCGTTACTATTGCCGGCCAACGGGGCTTTTGCCCCTACTCGCAAATGGACATCCGTAAGGTTGAAAAGGCAGAGGACTATATCGAAAAAACCTTTGCCTTTAAAATTATTGAATTTGGTAGCCAAGGAAAAAATATCATCCTCTCGGCACGTGCTGCCCAGGAAGACCAACGTGCCCAGGAACGCGAGCAACTTAAAGAGACACTCTCAGAGGGGATGCAGGTCAGCGGCACAGTCACATCCCTGCGCGACTTCGGAGCTTTTGTTGATATTGGCGGCGTCGACGGGCTCATTCCCATCTCGGAACTCGCCTGGGGACAGACCGATCGGGTCGAGGATATTCTCAGCCGGGGCCAGCAGGTGCAGGTCATCATTAAACGGCTGGATTGGGAGAAAGATCGAATTTCGTTGAGCTTGCGGGAGACGACAGAAAATCCATGGGATCAGGTTTTGACGAAGTACCCGGTCGGTTCCGTCCATCAGGGCAAGGTGTCCCGGCTGGCCGATTTTGGGGCCTTTGTCACCATGGAACCCGGCATTGACGGGCTACTCCATATCTCCAAGCTCGGGGCAGGGAGAAGGATTCATCACCCCAGGGAAGTTTTGGAGGTCGGCCAGGAACTGACCATTAAAATCGAATCGATTGATACCGCACAGAAACGGCTGTCCTTGGCACCCGAGGATTATGTTGGCAAGGAACCAGCAGAGGAAAAGTACATACCACCGCCGGTGACCAAGGAATCGACCTCCATGGGTACCTTTGCTGATCTGCTCAAATCGCAGCAGGTGAAGAAAAAAAGATGATTATCGATTGAGTAGGGGTAAGCGGACGCCCCTACTCAAGTTTTGAACTAATGTTCGGGGAATGTTCAGCAGGACCTGTGCGCGATTTCAAACATGATGATAGCTGCCGCCACCGAGGC
>CAITZN010000430.1 GCA_903896915.1 uncultured bacterium | reverse complement strand
TTCTTACGGCCACATCCAGGCGTTGAAGGGGATTACCCTAACGGTCGCAGAAGGAGAAATTGTCACCCTGATCGGTGCCAACGGCGCGGGTAAAAGCACCACCCTGCGCACTATCTCCGGCATGATGCATCCGAGTGCAGGCCAGATTCTTTTTAACGGCACGGATATTTCCCGGATGGAACCGCATGACATCGTTCTTGCCGGCCTGGGACATGTCCCGGAAGGGCGCGGCATCTTTCCCAAGCTGACGGTTCAAGAAAACCTCGAAATGGGGGCCTTCACAGTCAGAGATCCGGTGGTGGTTCGGGAGCGGATGGACCACGGCCTTGAATTGTTCCCCCGCCTCAAGGAGCGCCTTGGGCAATACGGCGGAACCCTCTCGGGAGGCGAACAGCAGATGCTGGCCATTGCCCGCGGCCTGATGATGCACCCCCGCCTGCTGATGCTGGATGAACCTTCCATGGGGCTCGCGCCGGTATTGGTCGAACTGATCTTCGATATCATAAAAATGTTAAACGACAAAGGAACCACTATCCTCCTGGTGGAACAGAATGCCCTGATGGCCCTTGCCATCGCTCACCGCGGCTATGTCCTCCAGAACGGAGAAATCGTGATCAGCGATACCGCCGTTAATCTCCGTAACAACGAATCGGTACAGAAGGCGTATCTGGGACTCAATTAACCCTTTTTTCTGTTCTCACATGTCAGAAATTTCCCCTGCCCCAGCCAGAGCCTACCTTTTCCAACCCCACACGAACCGATTCCGTCGGCACTTTTCACAGCAACAGCTCTTTTCTTATGTAACGAATGGAGCTAAGTAGATTATAGTGCCGTGGGAAAGTTCGATGTCGCGGTGGCCTGGCGCAATAAAGGTCCAACCATCCATGCTGATACCTGAGCGTGCCGGTATGCTATAGGGACTGATCTCGACAAAATGAAAAAACAATGACGGTGGGAAGTTGTTCAACCGGAGGATGATATGCAACGGATACTGGTAGGAATTGTAATTCTGCTCGGCTGCCTGGGATCGATATCCCATGCGGCTGAGGAAAAGATGGTTGTGGCTGACCTTTCGCAGATCAAAATACTCGATATGCAGACCGCCCAATCTCTTGCCCTAGTGGGCAACCCCAACATGGACGCCGCCCAGTCAAGGGTTGAACAGGCCCGCGCCAGGGTTCGCCAAGCGGCGTCAACCTGGTGGCCGAGCCTGGACCTGACCGGTTCTGGTGCCCGACAACGATTTTCCAATACCAACTATCAGTACAACCAGGCGCTTGCCTCCTTAGCACACAGCTCGGTAGACCAGACCAATGACAATTACAGTACGGGCCTGCAGGCCACCTGGGTATTGTTCGATGGTTTTTACCGTACCTTCAAAGAGCAGCAGGCCGCCTACGATGAGCAGTCGGTTGCCGCTGCCCTGACTGATAGCCGTCGCCTGTTGGTCACCTCCGTGGCAGAGGCCTTTCTCAACGCCCAACTGGCTCAGACCAATATCGATATTGCCCGCGCCGATGAGTCCTTCTATAGCCGACAGCTTGAAGATGCTCAAAACCGATTTAATGTAGGGGCGGGCCCTTGGGGCGATGTCCTCAACATCAAGGTGCAACTCAATTCAGCCAAGACCAGTCTGATGCGGTATCAACGCGAATTTGAGGCCGCGGGTTACGGCCTAGCGGCACTTCTGGGCTTGCCGGATGCCCAGTTTCCATCCCAGGTTCGCTTGGAAGCCCTGGATAAGGAGTCAAAAACGGCTGGGCTGCAGAAAGCCCCGGAAACTTTGATCAAGGAGGCGCTAGCGGCGCGCCCGGATATCCGCAGATTGGAAATGGTGATCAAACAGGCGGAAGCCACAACTGGAATGGCAAAAGCACCTTTTTATCCCAAGGTACAGGTGGCAGGGAAGGCGGAAGGGCAAAGAGTAGGAAATACAGGCTTTTCCGGGGATGATTTCGGCAATACGGTAGCCATGAACATGAGCTGGAACCTGTATGCCGGTGGCGCAGACAAGGCACGATTGTTCGAGGCCGAGCAGGCGAAACGGGAAACCGCCTACACTTTGGCGGGGCTGCGCAATTCTGTTACCGCTGAGATCCGCCAGGACCTCGCCTTACTGGCCTCTGCACAGGAGCAGGTGCGGCTGCAACGGGAGACCGTGAAACTGGTCCAGGAAAATCGCGATCTGGCCAAGAACGAATACGAAGCGGGTGAGGCCGCATTGGTCCGTTTGAATGAAGCCCAGCGCGATCTGACCACCACCCACGGTCGCCTGGCCCAAGCCCTGGTTTCCTATCATCTTGCCACGCAACGGCTGCTCTCGGCCACGGGGCAAAATCTCGTAGCTGTCGATCGTACTGCCACGAAGAAATAATGGGAGCGATCGGCAAAATTGACCTAGTGGTGCCGGCAACAGCTATCGACGGTAACGGTCACGTCAATAACGTCCAGTATGTGCAATGGATGCAAGAAGCGGCCATGACCCATTCAGCTGAACTGGGCTGGCCGCAGGAACGATATAAATCGCTGGGCAGGACCTGGATCATTCGTTCCCATGCCATCGAATATTTTCACTCGGCCTACGCTGGTGAGACCATCACCGTTTTTACCTGGGTCTCTACTTTTGAAAAATTCCGGTCGCTGCGCAAATTCAAGTTTTATCGGGCCGCAACCAACACCGTACTGGCAACTGCTGCAACCCTGTTCATCTTCTGCGATCTGGAAACGGGACGACCGTTGCACATCCCCAGAGAAGTGCAGGACGCTTATACAGTGGTCCCCAAAGAAAACGAACCGTAATCAGCCGTCCTAGTTCAGGACCGACTTCCCCGCTGCCTCAGTTCGCCATCAGTTGCGCAAAGTTGGCCTCGCTGATATCAGGTGCACCATAATT
>CAITZN010000429.1 GCA_903896915.1 uncultured bacterium | reverse complement strand
TGAGTGATTATTCTAAATTTCTGCACATGATAGCAGGTCAAAAAAAAGACCGGAGCGTGGGGAAACGCTCCGGTCCCTGACGAACTCGTGGATACTGGAGAGTTACGAGAATCTTTTTAATGAAAGTAGCTCTCAGCACTATGAGCTGCTGGAGGTCTTGTTGCCACCATTGCCACCATAAACCTCTAAAGTGCCATCCTTCTCCATTTCCTTCAACCATTTTGGATGCTGTTTTTTCATCCAGCCTCTTGTTACCCAGCCGGTGAACATGGCAGGAGAGGAACCAGGTGCACCTATGGTGACCAGATAGAGGTGGACGAACACAAAGGCAAAAATAGTCAGGAAGCCGAGGGAGTGGACGACATACATCGTCCGGACCAACTGCTTGCTGAAACTGAGCGGGAACCACATGATCAGTCCGCTTGCCAACATCGCTGCTCCTCCCAGGGCAACCACCCAAAAGAATATCTTCTGACCGGGATTGAACTTACCCACTTCCGGGATATTCTCGACATGCCAGAGAAAACCGCCGCCTTCTTTGATCCATGGCCAGTCTTCCTTGACAGAGAACCGGCCCGCATCTTTCCAAAATATACCGATGGCAACGAGCAGACTCGCACCGAAAAAGAGACCACCATAGTGGTGCAGCATTCTCAGGTTGGCCATGCCGCCTATAACAGCGCCGATAAAGTTCAGCGAGTGGTACATCGTGCCCATTCCGGTGATACACAGAAGGAAACAGGAAAGAGCCAGGCACCAGTGCACGACGCGCTCGAAGGGCCGAGTAGCCTTAATCAGTCCTTTTTTCATGATTTATTCCCTCCTTCATCGGTGGTTTCCTCTTCGGGCATTTTGGGACCATGGGTAATATAGTGGAGGAAAGCGCCCGCCACAACTGCTCCGGCGACCAGGAGTCCAGCTGGTTTTAGAAATTCTTTCCAGACGATGATCTGCAGGGGAATTTGAGGATTTTTGGGAAGTTGGTCATAAATTTCGGCTTTCTCCGGCAGAACATAGACGACATGGGTGCCGTCGACGAACTTGTCGCCATAGACGCTGGCGTCGCCGCCAAGTTCCTTTACCCTCCGATAGGCCTTTTTGATCATATCCTCCTTTGCTCCGATCTGCAGGGCCCCGGTTGGACAGGAAAGTACGCAGGCTGGAGGTTGATTACCCTGGAGACGGGTATAGCAGAGGTCGCACTTGTAGATTTTATTGGTTGCTTCATTGAACTTCGGCACGCTGAAGGGACAAGCAAAGAGACAGGCTTTGCACCCTATGCATTTATCGACATTCAGGCTGACGTTGCCAAACTCGGTGTGGTACAAGGCCTCGGTAGGGCAGACCTTAGCACAGCCCGCATCGGTACAGTGCATGCAGCCGTCTTTACGAAACAGCCACTTGACGTTGCCGCTGCGATCTTCATGCTCCTGGAAACGAATGAGGGTCCAGGTGTTCCATTGGAGATCGGGCGGGTTTTGGTAACTGCCGGTATTTTTGGTGCGTGTAGCCGGCAACTCGTTCCACTGTTTACAGGCGACCTGACAACCACGGCAGGCAGTACAGCGGGACAGATCGATCAACTTTACAAGTTCTTGTGACATAGCTCCCCCCCTTACGCCTTTTTGATGTTGACCATGAATGCCTTATACTCAGGACAGAAAGTATTGGCATCGCCCACAGAGGGCGTCAGGTAATTGGCCGATGCGTCCGTCGCCCCTTCCGGGTAGCGCCACCCGTAATTGAACGGCATGCCCACCTGATGGATGACCTTGCCTTCAATTTCAAATGGTTTAAGGCGTTTGGTCACCATGGCCACGCATTCCACCTCGCCACGCACTGAGGCGACTTTGATGCGCACACCATTGGCAATACCCAGCTTTTCCGCTAGTTTATCGCTTATTTCGAGATAGGCTTCAGGCATCATCTCCAGGAGCCACGGCTGCCAGCGGGTGAAGCCGGAACACCAGTGCTCGGTACAGGAATAGGTCGTGCATACATAAGGGTATTTTTCATTCGCGTTGGCGATCGGGTCTAGATCACTCTTGAAGATCTTGATTGCCGGATTAACGAGTTGAGCAGAGAAGGGATTCGTCGTCAACGGACCTTCCAGGGGTTCGTAATGTTCTGGGAAGGGGCCTTCGACCATACCCGGGCCGAAAATGGCACCCACGCCGTCCGCCTTCATGATGAAGGGGAACTTGCCTTTTTCCTTGTTCGCCAGGGGCGGCCACGGGCCATCAGCGACATCGCCGACCCATTTGTCACCGACCCACTCCAGGAGTTTCATCTTCGGATTGTACGGCCTTCCTTGCGGATCGCAGGAGGCACGGTTGTAGATGATGCGCCGGTTGAGCGGCCAGGCATAGGACCAATCAGGATAGAGGCCAAGCCCGGTTGGATCTTCCTTGCCGCGTTTCGCCATTTTGTTTTCACCCTTCTGGTCGAAGCTGCCGGACATCAGCCAGTTGCCGCAGGAGGTTGAGCCGTCGGCCATCAACTTGGCAAAGGATGGCACGGTTTCCCCTTTCCTGTTCACCTCTTTTCCACCAGTGACCGGGTCGTCGATGATCAGATCCTTGGTGTAGTGACCGTTGATCTGCTTGGCAACCTTCAGCGGGTCAAAACGGCCCAGGCTGTTACGGTAATCCCACTTCAGGTTGAGGATCGGCTCCCAACAGGCACCTCCCTCCTCCCGGTAGAGGGCGCGGATGGCGTCCATGATCAGCATAGTGATCGTACCGTCGGACATAGCGTCACCCGGCGGATTGGCGGCTCGGTAGCGCCACTGGACCCAGCGGCCTGAGTTGCTCTGGCTGCCGGCCTTTTCCATGCTGGCGGAAGCCGGCAGGAGGAAAACTTCGGTATCGACGGACTTCGGATCGACGCCGGGCCCTTTCCAGAACGAGGCTGTCTCGTTATCAAAGAGATTGACGTTGACCATCCATTTTAGTTTCTGCAGGCCTTTGCGTACCTTGGTTGTATTGGGGGAACTGACCGCGATATTGGAGCCATAAGCAAAGAATCCCTTGATCTTGCCAGCATACATCGAGTCGATCGTATGTAGGATTGAGTGGTGTTTGCCGTCGTCCAGCTTGGGCAGCCATGAGTAACCGAAATCGTTTTCCGGGGTGGCTTCATCTCCCCACATCGCCTTGAGGAAACTGACGGTGTACTTGGGGTAGTTCTGATACCAGTTCGCTGACTGAGGATCCGTTGATTTGGAGGTATACTTCTCGTTATATTTGGCCAGGGTGTCGATGGAGCCTGATGGCATTTTCAGGTAGCCAGGCAGGATGTTGTAGAGGATAGCGTGGTCGGTCGAACCCTGGACATTCGGTTCGCCGCGCAGGGCGTTGATGCCGCCGCCGCAGACTCCCATATTGCCGAGGAGCAGCTGAATGATCGACATGGCCCGGATGATCTGGCTGCCGGTGGTATGGTGTGTCCAGCCCAGGGCGTAGCATTCGGTGCCAGCCTTGTCCGGGGCGCCTGTTGCGCCATATTCCTTGTAGACCTTGAGCAGGTTTTCCTTGGAGACACCGGTAATCGACGAAACTTGTTCCAAGGTGTAGCGCGCGTAATGCTTCTTCAGCATCTGGTACACACAGCGTGGATTCTCGAGCGTGTAGTCGCGGACAGGGATGCCTTTCTCGTCCGTTTCGGTGGTCCAGGTTTTTTTGTTATAGTTCCGCTTTTCGGCATCAAATCCGCTAAAAAGCCCGTCCTGGAAATCATAGTTGGCGCTGATTATCTGCGAAGCATTGGTGTAGTATTTGACGTACTCATGTTGAATGAGATCATTGTCGATGATGTACTTAATCATCCCGCCCAGGAAAGCGATATCGGTTCCGGAACGAAGCGGCACATGATAGTCGCAACGGGCCGATGTCCGGGTATAACGTGGGTCAACGTGGATGATCTTGGCGCCCCGGTCCTTGGCGCGGAGGATCCACTTGAAGGCTATTGGGTGGTTTTCGGCGGCATTGCTGCCCATGATCAGGATACAGTCACTATTCTTCAGATCGATATAATGGTTCGTCATCGAACCCCTGCCAAACGACTCTCCCAGAGCCGCTACGGATGGACTGTGTCAGACGCGGGCTTGGTGATCTATGTTGATAAGGCCCATAGCACGGCAGGCGATGCTCAGTGTCCAGCACTCCTCGTTACTGATGTTGGAGGTGCCGTAGTGGCCGATGGTCTCCACCCGGTTGACCAACTCACCTTTTTCATTGTGGGTGATGAAATCCTGGTCACGGGTGTCTTTGACCAATCGGGCGATCCGGTTTAGGGACCACTCCCAGTCTTTTTCTTCCCACTTGTCGCTTTTCGGTGCACGGTAAAGGACCTTGCGCAAGCGGTGCTCATTTACCTCGGTCAAACCGAAAATGCCGGCACCCTTGGCGCAAAGCGAGCCTTCGTTGATCGGATGATCGGGATCGCCTTCGATGTTGAAGATCTTGCCGGTCATGTCGGTGCTGCAGATCAGACCGCATCCCACAGAGCAGTAGCAGCAAATGGTGGTCGACTGCTTGCCCCTGCGAATACGGTCGGTTTTACTCATATACGCTGCATGTGCTTTTAAGGCAGTGAGGTCCAGTCCCAGCGCGGTTAGGGCTACCCCTGACCCGAACGATCCGGATATGGACAGAAAACTCCTCCTGGTAATTTTCATACGCTCTCTCCTTTTGCTTTGAGTTGATTGCCGTTCCTGGAAACATTTATTTCAATGCCAGGAGTGTATTTCACAAAAGCATTTATTTCACAACACGCCCCAACACTTCGATCTTCAAGTTGACTCAATATGCTGGAAAGGTGAATCTCTGGGCGCTATCCCTATGATTGATTTTATTATTTCAATAGGATATTGAGAGGTTAAGTGTAATGGTAAATATATTTTGTGTTGTATGGTGAAGCGGTGTGTATCGGTCAGGAATAGTGAAACACATTCCTTGCTGGTGAGAAATTTGTTGAAAATC
>CAITZN010000428.1 GCA_903896915.1 uncultured bacterium | reverse complement strand
TGATTGAAGGCGTTGCTGAAAGGGTAGGTCCGGTGAAACGCTCGTACATATGTTTCGTCTGGCTGTTGTGTATGATGTTGTTGGAATTATCTCTTGGGCGGCAGGTTGGGGGCGCAACCTGCCGTTCCATTGCTGATCTTGCCGTCCAAGGTGCGTATGGGGTGGCAGACCCGAGCGGCCGGACCATTGATTCCTGCAATATCGATCAATCATTAGTACCGGCCAGTGTCATCAAAATTGCCACGGTGCTGGCGGCTCTTCGTATTCTTGGTCCTGAATTCCGGTTTTCCACTGAATTTTACATCGATAATAGTGCCAATCTTTATATTAAGGGGTTCGGCGATCCGACCTTGATGCCCGAAGAGATCGGCGTGATTGTCGAGCAGTTGCGGCAAAAAAAGGTGAGTCGGGTGCAAACCCTGTTTATTGACACTTCGGCCTTTTCTTTGGCAATGCAGGTGCCAGGTCAGGAAAACAGTGCCCGGTCTTACGATGCCCCAGTGGGACCGCTTTCCGTGAATTTCAACAGTGTTCCCCTGCGCAAGGATGCATCGGGGCGGATTGAATCTGGTGAGTCGTTGACCCCGACTCTGCCGATCATGCAGGAGTTGGGGCAGGACCGCCCTCCTGGCCAGCATCGGGTGAATATCTGCGTGCAGGGCTGTGATCCGGATGTCCGGATGGCGCAATATGCCGGAGAACTTTTCGCGGCCCTGCTGCAACAGGGCGGTATTCCGGTTGCCGCCCTCGGCGGTGTCCGAGCCGTGCCGCCACAAGGGGCGGAACTCTTGTATGCCCATCGTAGCACCCAGACGTTGTGGGAAATCAGCCGGTCCCTGCTCCACTATTCTTCCAATTTTATGGCAAATCTCGTCTTCCTTGCCTGTGGTGCCAAGCAGTTCGGTTATCCAGCAACTTGGCAGAAGGGGCAACAGGCGGTCCATCAGGAACTGGTCCAGCAGCTTGGCATGCCGACCGCTTCTTCGATCATCCAGGTGGAGGGTGCCGGTCTGTCGCGCCAGAACCGGGTGACGGTCCGGGCTATGTTGCAGGTGCTGGCACGGTTTCGCCCCTATGCGGATCTACTGAAAAAAGAGCGTGACACCTCGCTGAAAACCGGAACGCTGACCGGGGTCTATAATTATGCGGGCTACCTGCCGGGTGGCAAGGCCTTCGTGATTCTTCTCAACCAGCAAGCTAACGCCAGGGCGACCGTGTTGGAACGGTTACAACGGCAGCATGCCGTGACTCTTCATTAAAAGAGAGTAACGGCATAACAGGCGTATTGGTGGGACAGTTCCAATGTTAGAAAAATATCAGGGAAGGTTGGCGCCTAAATCGCAATAGACAATTCGAACTTTGAGCTTATAGTTTTACAGCAACAAGGGATTATTTTAAGAATTTATCTTTATCATGCAAAAGAACGTTATGGAGTATTACCAAGTTCTCGGCGTTGCCAAGACAGCATCTGCGGACGAGATTAAAAAGGCTTACCGCAAATTAGCCATTAAGTATCATCCGGACAAAAATCAGGGTAAGAAAGAGGCTGAAAATAAGTTCAAGGGGATCAGTGAGGCTTACGCCGTTCTCTCAGACCCAGAAAAGCGCAAGCAGTATGATATGTATGGGTCCGACGGATTCCATCAGCGCTATTCCCAGGAAGATATTTTCCGCAATTTCGACCTCAACGATGTCCTTCGCCAATTTGGTTTTGGCGGGGGGGGGCGAAACACAGGCGGGTTCCGTGCAACTGGCGGCGGAGGTTCACCCTTTGACACTATCTTTGGCCAATCCGGGATGCGGGGCGGTGGATGCCAGGGCGGCGGTTGCGGTCCGCAGCCGGTCAAGGGCAACGATCTCACCTACGAGATGATTGTGACCTTGGAAGAGGTTTTGCATGGCGCGGAAAAGACTATTAATCTGCGGCAGAACGGGCAGACACAGAGTGTGTCGGTTAAGGTGCCTAAGGGTATTGAGACTGGCAAACGTTTGCGGTTGTCGGGGAAGGGCGGAGCGTCGCCGTCAGGTGGACCAGCTGGCGATCTGTTTCTGAAGATGCAGGTCGCGGAGCACCCTGTTTTTCAACGGGTGGATGATGACTTGGTGGTGGAGAAACGGATACCTTTTAGTGAGGCCTGCCTCGGCACCACCATCGAAGTGACAGCCCTGGACGGCAAAAAATTCAATGTGAAGGTGCCTCCTGGCGTCCAGCAAGAAGCCAAGCTGCGTATCAAAGGGCATGGTCTCCCTGCTGGACCTATCGGTCATCGTGGCGATATTCTAGTGAAGATCGCCGTCCAGATTCCGAAGACCCTGACCCCAGAGCAGGAAGAAGTGATTAAAACGCTGCCAGACGTTTCTCTGTAAAGGAGGTGGCCGAGGGCGGCCAAGGGGAAGTCATTACCGGTAAATCCTGAAATATTGTATGGAGCATGCTGTTCATACATTTGGTATCCGGTGTTTTTTTGAGCGATTAACAGCCTTCGAGTTTCTTTTTTTCCTTGCCACCTGCCCGAGGCTTCGTATCTCGGGCAGCCTCATTGAGGGTTTCGACCCTTTCTGTTCCCAACTGAGCAGCCTTGCGGGCGTCTTCCATCGGTTTTTTCAGGTTTTGCGCAGCCTCTTTGCCTATCCGTTCTTGTGTCGTCTCCATTTTATTTTCCTGCTTTTTACCCTGATCCTCCGAGCATCCCAAAAGAATCATTGAGCAGAGAACCATGCCCGTGGCGGTATAAACTATTTTTTTTATTGTAAGCATCTGTCGATCTCCTGTTTATAAAAAAGGCCTTTGATTGAATTGCCCAGGCGCTTAATCCCCTCGACAATGGTCGGCTCGTCGGAGCACGAGAAATTGAGCCGCAGGGTATTGCTATCCTTGCGGTCCACATAGAAGGGGGTGCCTGGGACAAAGGCCACTTTCTTCTTGATAGCGGCTTCAAAGAGCGCCATCGACGACATTCCGGCCGGTAAAGTCACCCACAAAAACATGCCCCCCTCCGGGTTGGTGTACTGCACGTCGGCCGGAAAGTATTCCTTGATAGCGGCGATCATCGTCTCTTTTTGCTTGCCGTACTGGTGGATGATGGTGGCAATATGCGCATCTAGGTCATTGTCGCAGAGATAGCGATACAAAATCCGCTGCACCAGTGAGTTGGTGTGCAGGTCAGCTGCCTGTTTGGCGATAATGAGTTTATCCATGATGGGTGGTGGGGCCACCAGCCAGCCCAGGCGTAGAGCCGGGGCCACCGTTTTTGAGAACGATCCCAGTAGGACCGTGTTTTTTGGTAGGAGTCGTTTGAAGGAGATTTTTCGGGTTCCGGAAAAGCGCAGGTCTCCGTAAGGATCGTCTTGGATAATGAGGCAAGAGCTGTCCCTCACCATATCAGCTACGGCCCCTCGGTTGCCGTCGCTGTAGCTGATGCCACTGGGGTTTTGGAAGTTGGTCACCGTGTAGAGCAGTTTTGGTTGCCGTTCATTTAGTACCCCCCCAAGGGCAACGGTATCCATGCCGCCCTCGCTCACTTGTACCGGGTGAAAGCGGGGCCGGTACATGGCAAAGGCCTGAATGGCCCCGAGGTATCCGGGCTCCTCGATAATAAGGTCGTCCCCCTCGTTAAGGAAGGTCTTACCCAGCAGATCCAGCCCTTGCTGTGAGCCGGAGGTGATGAGGATGTCTTCCACCGGGATTTCAAGATCCTCCTGTTTTCGGTAACGCTCGGCTATGAATTGGCGTAGCGCCAGGTAGCCTTCGGAATTGGCATACTGGAGAATGTCATTACCCTCCTCCGCAAAGACATCATTAGAGGCCTTCTGCAAAGCTTTGACTGGAAAGAAAAGTCGGTTGGGCAGGCCGCCGGCAAAAGAAATAATCGATGGATCGATGGTGACCTTGAGGATTTCCCGGATGAAGGATTTGGGGACATCGGTGATGCGATCAGAGAAGGCGTTTTCCATGAGACTCTTTTGGGGTTTGAATAAGCGGGGCAGGGGAGGTTGTAAGGTGGTGCCGGCAACGGCCGGTCACCCCCTGAGATACAATGGATCAGACAAATGAGTCACGTTTGCGATAGACGGTAGCTTGGGTTTTGGCAACCAGTTGCCCGCTGTTTGTTTCAAAGACCACAATGTCATACAGCGCTGTGGGGCCTCCCAGATGCACCTCTTTCGCTTCAGCAACAAGATGATCGCCAACGCCAGTAGCTCTCAGGAAACTGGTGGCAACGTTGAGGGCCACCGCTATCTGCCCGTGCGAATTACTCGCCGCTGCAAAGGCAATGTCGCCCAGGCTGAACAAAAGTCCGCCATGGGTCATCCCGTGAAAATTAAGCATCGATTCGGTCACCACCAGCGAAACCCTACTGTATCCCGGTTCTATGACCTCGATAGCGGCGCCCAGCCAATTGGCATAGCCATCCTTGCGGATATGGGCGGCGATGTCAGGATTGACCATGAGAGGTATCCCTGTCAGGGTTCAAGGGAAGAGACAAAGTAGTTGTTTTCACCCTGTGTGGCTCAATAATTCGCATCCGCATAAGCCAGCCAACCGCCTGCGCCAATCAGTTTTTTGTCAAAGGGGTTGAGAGTGAAGGCGCATTCGACGGTGGCATCATTACTGGTTGCCGTTAGTTTTTCTCCCTCCAGATCAACCGCTACCGTAACCTTGTCTTTAAGAGCAAAGAGTTGGTCAAGATCGGCCTTGCTCAACTCGACGGCGAGGATACCGCAGTTGAACATGTTCTGGCGAAAGATGCGGGCAAAGCTCTCGCCGATCACCACATTGATGTCGTTGACCTCAAGTGCCCAGACAGCATGTTCCCTGGAAGAGCCGCAGCCGAAGTTAGAGCGGGTGACCAGCACTCGGGCCTCCCGCAGTTCTGTCGAGTGTGGGTCGAACTGGCCGCCTTCCAGGTGCAGGTCCTCCAACAGATGGGGCTGCAGGGCTTTCTTGGTGATTTCCGTCAGGTATTTAGCTGGAATGATTTCGTCGGTATTGATATCGTTTCTGTTGATAAAGGCCGCAGGGCCACCAAACTGTTTCATAGGGTATCCTTTATGCTCTTGCAGGAAAATTTCAGTCAAGAAAACGTCGGGGGTCAGTAATGGCACCGGTAATGGCTGCCGCGGCAGCACTGGCAGGGCTCATCAGGTGCACCATTCCTCCCTTGCCCATGCGACCGTTAAAGTTGCGGTTGGTGGTTGAGGCACATGCTTCACCCTCGGCAAGCACGCCGCTGCTCATGCCCAGACAGGCCCCGCAGGTTGGATTGAGCACGCAGAACCCGCTGTCCATAAAGATTTTGAGCAGGCCTTCTTCCATGGCCTGGGAAAATATGGCCGGGGTTGCCGGGGTCAGGATGCCGCGAACATCATTGGCAATGACCTTGCCTCGGAGGACGGCTGCGGCTTCGCGGATATCCTCGATACGGCCGTTGGTGCAGGAACCGATGTAGACCTGGTCGATTTTGGTCCCTTCCATCTCACCCACGTCTTTGACGTTGTCCGGTTTGAAGCCGTAAGTGACCTGCGGCGCGAGCGTGCTGACATCAAGGGTCAGTACCCTCTCGTAGTGCGCATCTTCATCGGAATGCCAGCGGCTGAAGGCCTCGGCGGCCTGCTCTGGACTCTGATATTCATCTTTGATAAAGGGCCAGAGATACTGGGCGGTGACCAGGTCAGGGCGGCAGACACCTGAGGTGGCCCCGGCTTCGACGGCCATGTTGCACAGCGTCATCCGCGACGACATATTCATCGCATCGATCACCGGACCACAGAATTCAATCACCAGATCAGTGCCGCCGTTGACCGTAAGCTTTTTGATGATATTGAGAATGATATCCTTAGCGACAACACCTTTTGGCAGGGTACCTGTCACCTCAATTTTCAGGGATTTCGGGGCGCGGAAGGCGCAGACCCCTTTGAAGATACCGACTTCAAGATCGGTGGTTCCGACACCGGCGGCAAAGGCTCCAAAAGCCCCGTGGGTGCAGGTGTGGGAATCGCCCATGATAACGGTGTTGCCCGGTCGGATGAAGCCTTTTTCCGGGAACAGGGCATGGCAGACGCCGTTGCGGCCGATATCGAAAAAGTCCTTAATGCTATGACGTTTGGCCCAGTCACGCATGATTTTGGCCTGGGTGGCGGTCTTGGAGTCTTTGGGCGGGGTGACATGATCGATGACTGCCTTGATCCGTGTTGGATCGCAAACCTGGTCCAGCCCTTTTTCCATAAGATCCATGATGGCAATGGGCGTGGTGATTTCGTGACACATGATAACATCGATATCAAGCACCATATTCCCCGGTGTCGGGGTGTCCCGCAGGTGGGCGGCAAAGATCTTTTCAGTGATGGTTTGTCCCATTGAGCAACTCCAGATAAGTGAAAATGAAAAGAGGAAGGCCGGGCAATTGGGAAACGACTCTACCCTTAATGTTGATGAAATTGAATTAATTACACCCCGCATCGGTGTTCGTCAATTTTTTTCCTGAAACAGCGGTCGTTCGTTGTGGAAGGATAACGCCTGTACATTGTTGAATTGATTGCGTATACTATAGATCATTTTTCACCGGTCTGGCGGGACGGATGCATGACCGAAAAATTAACATTACAATACGGACAAATGAAGAACTCTCTCTTGACACGACACTGCGCTCTTTTTTTTCTGCTCACCTGTCTTCTGCCGATACAGTCCCATGCGGCGCACGGGATCAGTATCGACGGGAATCTGAAGTATCCTAAAGATTTTTCAAGGTTCGAATACACTTCACCCGAGGCCCGCATAGGCGGCACCCTTGTTTTGCACGACCTCGGCAGTTACGAGAAAATGAATCCCTTTACCCTTAAAGGTTCAGCCCCCCATGGTCTGTCCCCGTATGTTTTCGAAACCCTGGCGGTACCGAGTCTGGATGAACCTTTTGCCGAATATGGCTTAATTGCCTCAGATATCGAGTTGGCCAGCGATAAAAAATCCGTGACTTTTACTCTGAATACCAAAGCCAGGTTCTCAGACGGATCGCCGGTGACTGTAGAGGATGTCAAATTTTCTCTCGAAACGCTGAAAAGCGACTCGGCACACCCTTTTTATCAGATGTATTTTCGTGATATTGACGGTGCCGAGATCCTTGACAAACAACGGATCCGATTTCGTTTTTCCCGGCCAAACCGCGAACTGCACATGGTCGCCGCTCAACTACCAGTGCTGAGCAAGCAGTTTTATGCGCGCCATCCTTTCAATCCTGTCGGCGGCAATGAGGCCATGACGGTTCCTGTCGGTTCCGGCCCTTATCTGGTAGCTGAGGTTATTCCTGGAAAATCGATCACCTATAAGAAAAATCCCGATTATTGGGCCAACGATCTTCCTGTACGCAAAGGCTTCTTCAATTTTGAGACGATCATTGTTAAATATTTTAAAGACCCGGTTGTCAGCATTGAAGCCTTCAAAGCTGGTGAATTTGATTTTATGATGGTGAATATAGCCAAGCAATGGCAGCGGGATCTTACTGGTCGTCGTTTTGATTCCGGAGAATTGGTCAAGCAGGCTTTTCCCCATCATAATGGTGCCGGGATGCAGGGATTCGTCTTTAATACAAGAAAGCCGCTCTTCGGTGATCGGCGGGTGCGAAAGGCCCTTGGCCTGGCCTTTGATTTTGAGTGGACCAATAAAACTCTGTTTTTCTCCCAATACACCCGTAACAATTCTTTTTTCTCCAACTCTAATTTTGCCGCCAAAGGGCTGCCGGATGCGAGCGAACTGCAACTTCTTGAACCCTTCCGCAGCCAATTGCCCGTAGAAGTGTTTTCACAAGCGCTTATCCCTCCATCCACGGATCCACCAGGGAATCTGCGTGCCAATTTACAGGAAGCCAAGATTTTGCTGCAGCAGGCCGGGTGGGATATCCGAGATGGAGCGCTTAGTAATGCGCAGGGAGAGCGGTTCCATTTTGACATCCTGCTGTCCGATACCTCCTTTGAGCGTGTCATCGCCCCCTATGTCAGCAATTTGAAAAAACTGGGTATTGACGTGGCGTATCGGACCATAGATCCGGCATTGTACGCCGACAGGATTAAAAATTTTGATTTTGAGGTGGTGGTCACAACTTTTGGGCAGTCGCAGTCCCCGGGTAACGAACAACGTGACAACTGGACAACATCGGCGGCGAACCGCATGGGGTCAAAAAACCTAGCGGGAATCAGCAGTCCGGTGGTTGATGCTCTGGTCGATGCCATTATCTATGCAGAAACACAAGAGCAGTTGACTACAGCCTGTCGGGCCTTGGATAGAGTGTTGTGGCACGGATATTATGTGGTGCCAAATTGGTATCTTGCCAACCATCGTCTGGCGTATGTCGCCAAACTCAAGCATCCTGAAAAACTACCTTTCTATTATAGTTATGATCAATGGCTCGATAACTGGTGGCTGCAATGAGGGGTTCGTGGCAAACGTAGGTGTGGATTAGGTTCCTGTCGTGCAGGAGCAGGCTTTGGCAGCGTGACAAGGAGAGGCTTTTCTGGTAAGTCATATGCTTATGGGACGGTTGCAGGTATCCTTCGCTTTTTCACCTTGGGATATTTGTTAAATCTCCTGTCTTCATTTGTAGTTAAATCAACACTGTCATTACACTGTATGAGTATATCCACAGAAAAAAATAATAAAGATGATCAATGGATCTATCTCACTGGTAAGGAGATTTACCAATTTTTCAGCCGTGTCAAGGGCCGGTTGCAGGGGATCCACGTTTATGCTTTGGTCGGAAAGAGCGGGACCGGCAAGAGCTTTCGCGCACAACTTCTTGCTGAGAAAATAGGTGTTCCCTACATTGTTGATGATGGTCTACTGATTAATGACACCACTATTTTGGCCGGCAGGTCAGCCAAGCGGGAAAAGAATTATATCAGCGCTATCAAGACCGCTTTGTTCTCAGACCCTGAGCATCGCAAAAGTGTCGTGCAGATGATCCAGGAGAAGAAGATAAAAAAAATACTTCTCCTGGGTACTTCCGAAAAGATGGTCACGAGATTAGCTGAAACGCTCGAACTGCCGCCCATCAGCCAAATCATCAATATCGAGGAAATTGCCAGTCAAAAAGACATCGAGAATGCGATTAAGTCCCGATTTGAGGAAGGAAAACATGTGATCCCGGTGCCGACCATTGAAGTGAAGAGGGATTATGCCCAGATCCTTTCCGACACCATTCGCATTTTTTTCAAAGGTGGCAACCATCCGGATGGCGTCAAGAATTCCCGTTTTTTTGAGAAATCGGTAGTTCAACCAGAATATCATGAAAAAGGAAAAGGGGGAAGTGTATCGATTTCTGAGGTTGCCTTGACACAGATGATCTTGCACTGCATTGATGAGTATGACGGTGAAATAATGGTGAAAAAGATCAGGGTGAAAACCGGAAGGGCAGGGCACCGCATTGATTTGTTCATCGATGTGCCGTATGGGAAAACTCTCACCGGAGAATTGCATGAATTGAGAGCATATATTCAAAATAATATTCAGAAATATACTGGAATCATGATTGATAAGCTGGAGATCTCCATCGACAATATTTCTCAAAGAAAAAAAGATGTTAAAGCTAATGTCAAATAGTATTCAAGAAATATAACATTCTTTAATGGGATCATCTTAGTCATCTAGATGCACCAAATCTCTCTATCCATATTTTCTGTCACCTAACTCCCGCATCTATGCTTCATGAAAAAT
The DNA here is from genome assembly GCA_903896915.1 of uncultured bacterium. GTDB lineage: Bacteria > Desulfobacterota > Desulfobulbia > Desulfobulbales > Desulfobulbaceae > Desulfobulbus. The sequence goes on along the minus strand of CAITZN010000428.1, from coordinate 3,076 downwards.
AACTCCTTTGGAAATGCGTAGTGGACAGTGTCTTTGTTCTGGAACTATCAGGTTCGTGCAGGTTGGTAAACGTTAGCAAATAGATCATTCGGAACCGGAGAATCTGATCATTTGTTTGTGCAATTATCGCTTGACTCCATGCGAACTGTCTTGTTATAAGTTCGAAGTTTTGAGTGGTTTTTTCGGAAGTGGCTGTAGTGACTGTTGTTGTCGGAATGGTTTTAGGGAGTTTAACAGGGACTCTAGAGCGTATCTGAGGCAGATTTTTTAGCCGTAGGTACGAAATGCCCTCGTTGCACTCACCTCGCCAGACCCAACCGGAAGATCTGGTTCCCCTTCGCTCCCGCGTATTTCTGTCATCACTCGAATCATGCTCTGCTGCTTCATGGAATTTGCAGAGTTTATAGTGGTTTTTTCGGAAGTGGCAGCGGCGCCAGTGCTCACGGAAGAAACTCGAGTTTAGCATGCGTGGAATTTAGTGAAGCCTGTATGTTGAACTAGGGGGTCGGTATGTCTTCGTTTCAGTACGATATCTTCCTTATCTCATTGCCCACACCTCATCGAAAAAGCGACCAATCGTCATTTTCATACTTATCACTTGCTCGTACTTTGCTGGCTTGTTATAACGCCATCATTTTATAAGGTTTTTGAAGGTGTGAGAGGCGGTGAACATTGTTTTGGAAGAGCACACAGAAGTGTTTGGGAGCTCTAGAGTGCATGCCTGATGTTCGTGGTATTGGCATGTGAATTTCCCCCAGACCAATTCTGCTAGTCAAGCTCTGAAAAAGTGAGTGTTTATCACTTGAAACACCGAGTAGTTTGTAATTGTCAACTGGGACTTGAATTATTTTACTTCTCTGGGGAATCTTGCACCTATAAAGTCAGATTCACCGCAAAAGGATGCGTCTATGAAAATTCATGAGTATCAGGCCAAGGAACTATTCCGAAAATACAATGTACCAACACCTAATGGTAAACTTGCATTCACGACAGCAGAAGTCGAGAAAATCGCTGAAGAATTTGGCTTGCCAGTAGTGGTTAAGGCCCAGGTTCATGCTGGAGGTCGAGGCAAGGGTGGCGGTGTCAAGTTAGCCAAGACCATGGCAGATGTTAAAACTGTTTCCGATGCCATCATCGGTATGACACTGGTCACCAAGCAGACCGGTGCTCAGGGAAAGAAAGTTAACAAAGTTCTGGTTGAGCAGGGGCTTAACATCAAGAAAGAGCTGTACATCTGTGTTATTCCTGATCGTGAAACCGAGACCGTAGCCATTATCTGCAGCCAGGACGGAGGTATGGATATTGAGGAAGTCGCGGCCAAGACCCCCGAGCGGATCATTACCGTCAATGTCAGTCTGACTACCGGATTCCAACCTTTCCATGCCCGCAAGATATGTTTCGGGCTTGAGATCGAGAAGGATTTGCAGAAAAAGATGTCCGCCTTGGTTAAAAATCTTTACGAATTGTTTGTCGCGTACGACTGTTCCATGGTCGAAATCAATCCGCTGATTATTACTGCCGAAGGCGAAATTCTTGCCTTGGATGCCAAAATGGACGTCGATGGCAATGCCATGTTCCGCCATCCTGACGTCAAGGAAATGCGTGATATTGACGAGGAAGATCCTGTTGAAGCCGAAGCCGCCCAATTTGGCCTGAACTACATCAACCTGGAAGGTAATGTCGGCAACATCGTCAACGGTGCCGGTCTGGCCATGGCCACCATGGATATCGTCAAGATGGCAGGCGCTTCTCCGGCTAACTTTCTCGATGTCGGAGGCGGAGCCAATGCCGAGGCTATTGAAAATGGCTTCCGTCTCATCATGAAAGATCCTGCTGTGAAAGGTATTCTGATCAACGTATTCGGCGGTATTCTTCGTTGCGATGTTCTCGCTCAAGGTGTTGTTCAGGCCGCTACTAAACTTAAACTCTCCGTACCTGTTGTAGTCCGTATGGAAGGAACCAATGTCGAGCAAGGCCGGAAAATTCTTGCAGAATCAGGGCTTGACCTGATCAACGCCAAGGATCTTGCCGATGCAGCCGTGAAGGTGGCGAAGATCGTTTCCTGATGAAAGATGAGTCTCAGCGGTTGGCAAAGGTTTACTCAATCTGCGGGTTGATAAAACTGCCAACCGCTTTCACAAGGACATTGAACACTCAAATTTCAGAGGCAGAAAATACTTAAACCCCATAGAGGAATTTATAATGAGCGTTTTTGTTAATAAAAATACACGTTTAATTGTACAAGGTATCACTGGTCAGGAAGGCCAATTCCATACTCGCTCCTGCATCGCTTACGGCACAAATGTTGTTGCCGGCGTTACCCCGGGCAAAGGTGGGCAGAAAATGGACGAGGTTCCAATTTTTAACTCCGTGAAGGAAGCTCGCGAAAAAACAGGCTGCAACGCCTCTATGATTCTCGTACCGCCCCCTTTTGCCGCCGACGCTATCATGGAAGCTGCTGATGCCGGCGTAGAGTTGATTGTCTGCATCACCGAAGGTGTACCGGTCCTTGACATGATGCGGGTAAAAAATTATTTGGCCACCAAAACCACCCGTCTCATCGGACCGAATTGTCCTGGTATCATTACACCAGGCGAGTGTAAGATCGGCATCATGCCCGGACCTATGCACAAACCTGGCGGACCCTTTGGTGTTGTTTCCCGCTCTGGAACCCTTACGTATGAGGTTGTTCATCAGTTGACCCAGGTAGGTTTTGGCCAGACCACTTGTATCGGTATCGGTGGTGATCCCATCAACGGCACCAATTTCATTGATTGTCTCAAAGAATTCAATGCTGATCCAGACACAAAAGCTGTGGTCATGGTTGGTGAGATTGGTGGTAATGCTGAAGAGGATGCCTGCGATTGGATTAAGGCCAATATGAAGAAACCGGTCTTTGGCTTTATCGCAGGCTTGACAGCCCCTCCTGGTCGACGCATGGGCCATGCCGGTGCCATCGTCAGTGGCGGCAAGGGTACTGCAGAAGCTAAGATTGAGGCAATGAAGTCCAGTGGAGTGCATCATTGCGAGAATCTTGGCAATATGGGTAAGCTTTGCAAAGAAATTTTTAAAGGAT
>CAITZN010000427.1 GCA_903896915.1 uncultured bacterium | reverse complement strand
TCTGTCTACTGTAGATAACGCCAAGTTTCTCATTATCCACAGAGACCGGTATCGCATCAGGCTTTGCCGGTAGCTTCGTTTCCAGCTCAACCACCAACTCGTTAAGGGTTTTGTCGAACTGCAGGATCAATGATTCCAGCTTGTCGTTGCGCTCCCTGAGCGCCAATTCAAGAGCCTGCGCACTTTCCTGAAGGAAGACGGCGCCGATATTGCCAGAGACCCCTTTTATCGTATGAGCCAGTCGCTCGGCACTGTTCCAGTCATCATTGTCCAGTGCCTGGCGAAGCAACATAGTCGTGTCCCGATGTCCGGCGATGAACTTGCGCAGCATGGAGAGAAAAAACTGTTTCTTGCCGCGAACCCGGCGCAGTCCGAGCGGTATATCAATCCCTGTAATGGACTCGGGAAACTCCGGAACAGGATCCGGTCGCTGCGGCTGTCCCTGCAGAGTGGCAAGCGCGGAGTGATGCGGTGCAATCCATTTCAGCAGAGTGGCCCAAAGTTGCACAGGGTCAATCGGCTTGGCGATATGATCATTCATACCGGCCGCGATACAGGCGGCACGGTCCTGCTGCATGACATTCGCCGTCATGGCTATAATGGGAATTGTCGCAAGGTCAGGGTGCTTCCTGATTTCAATCGTTGCCGTCACGCCATCCATCACCGGCATTTGCATATCCATCAACACCAGGTCATAATTATTCGACCGTACCTTTTGCAACGCTATCAGGCCATTTTCTGCGGAATCTATAAACAACCCGACTTCAGCAAGAAGCTCGACCGCGACCTCTCGATTAATTTCGTTATCCTCTACCAGCAGTATACGGGCTCCACTGATAGTGCCCAGTTTTTCGACAAGCAGAGAAGAAGGCTCGGCAGCACCGTACTGTTGACGTTCGCCTCGAAGGGCACTGATGGCGGTATCAAAAAGTTCCGATGGCGTCACCGGTTTGGTCAGAATTTTTTCTATACCGGTATTGTCGTTGGCCAGAGTTGCTAATTCATCACGGCCAAATGCGGTAATCATGATGACATGTGGCGGTTTGGCCAGGCCCAGCGCCTTGATGAGCCTGGCCGTCTCAATGCCATCCATTTCGGGCATCTGCCAATCAAGAAAAACAATGTTAAATGGCTGCCCTGAAAGATCGGCCAGCTTAACTTCCTCGACAGCGAGAATCCCCGAAGGAGCAGTAACAACATGAAACGTCATAGCCTGCAACATATCATGCATCACGGTGCGGACATGTTCGTTATCATCCACAACAAGGGCACGACAGCCGCGAAGATCAGGATTTGGAATCAGCGAGCGCGTCTGTGCACCGATACCGGCGCGTACGGTAAACCAAAAGGTACTGCCAACGCCTTGAATACTCTCGACACCGACCTCACCACCCATCATATCGACCAGGCCTTTGCTGATAGCCAGTCCCAGTCCGGTGCCACCGTATTTTCGCGTTGTGGACATATCGGCTTGCTGGAAACTTAAAAAAAGTCGTTGCTGCTGCTCCAGAGTCAAGCCGATCCCTGTATCGCGAACCGCACAGTAGAGAAGCACATCCGTAGCGGTACGTTCTTTCACATGTACGGAAATGCACACTTCCCCCCGTTCAGTGAATTTTACGGCATTTGATCCATAATTAAGAAGAATCTGGCCTATACGGAGCGGATCGCTTATCAGGTTATGGGGAACATCCGGCGCAATATCATAAATGAGTTCCAGACCTTTGCTAGCCGCCTTTTCATTGAGGAATCCTGCCAGGGTGCTGAGTACCCGTTCAAGTTCAAAATCAGTATTTTCAACGGTAAGCTTGCCCGCCTCAATTTTTG
>CAITZN010000426.1 GCA_903896915.1 uncultured bacterium | reverse complement strand
GACGAAAATGGAGGAATACGTTCCCACCAGCAGTCCGATGAGCAGGGCGAAGGAAAAATCATGGATAGCCGAGCCTCCAAAAAAGAAGAGAGCGAGCACGGAGAAGAGCACCGTCAACACTGTAATAATGGAGCGTGCCAGTACTTGGTTGATGGAATTGTTGATGATCTCATAGAAGCTGAGATGTTCGTTTTTCTCCATGTTTTCCCGGATACGATCAAAGATGACTACGGTATCGTTCAGGGAATAACCGGCCAGGGTTAGTAGGGCGGTAATAATCAGCAGAGTCATTTCCTTGTCGAGCAGCCAGACAACCCCGAGAACTGCCAGGACATCATGGAAGGTTGCCACTGCTGCAGCCAGACCGAATCTAAAGTCGAAACGAATTGCCAGGTACAGCATCACGCCCAGCATAGAAATGATGATAGAGATGATGGCCTTGTTACGCAGATCAGCAGAAGTCGATGACCCGATCTCCGATTTGCTTTCCAGAGAAAAGCTTTTGTCGGCGTGTTCCTTGTTGAGTACTGAGGTGATCTGCCCGTCGAAATTGCCGACTTTTTCTTCGGACTTTTTGATTTTGATGATAAGCCGGTTTTCCCCGGTTACTTCCTGGAGGTCGACTCCTGGATGACCATTGTTATGCAGAGTGGTACGAACTGCATCAAGGGAAAAGCTTTTTTCCGCTTTATACTGGAGCAACGCACCTCCAGAAAAATCGACTCCCATGTTGGCATGGCCCCGTAAGATCTGGACAAAAGCGACGGTTCCGAGGATGGCAAACGCAGCGGAAACCGCAAAGGCGATCTTTCTGATCCGCATGAAATCGAAATGCGCATGATGAACTAGTTGAAAGAAATTAAGTGCTTTTAGCTTTTTGAAACTGAACAAGGTATCGTAAACAAGCGGGCAGCAGAAAAGCACCGAAAAGAGGTTTATACTCAAGCCCAAGGAAAGAGTGATGGCAAAGCCTTTTATGGGACCTGTACCGAAAAGGAAGAGAGCAACCGCTGTAATCAAGGTGGCTATATGGCCGTCGACAATACTCCAGAAAGCTCTGTTGAAGCCGGCATCCACCCCTGACCGTACTGATTTTCCAAGAGCAAATTCATCGCGCATGCGTTCATACACAAGGACGTTGGCGTCCACCGCCATGCCGATGGAAAGGATGACACCGGCGATACCAGGGAGGGTCAAGGTCGCGCCGAGCATAGCAAGCCCGACGAACAGCAGGAAAATATTGAGAACCATGGCCACATTCGCGATGATGCCGGAGAGCCGGTAGTAAATCGCCATGAAGACAACAACCATCAAGGTGCCAAAGAGTCCGGAAAGTAAGCCCTTGTTGATCGAATCCTGGCCGAGGCTGGCTCCAACCGTGAGGTTCTGAACGATATCCACCGGAGCGGGCAGAGCCCCGACTCGCAGGACAATCGCCAGATCGGTTGCCTCTTCATGAGAAAAACTACCGGAGATCTGGGCGCTTCCCCCCAATATTTTTTCCCTGATGACCGGGGCGGAACGAACGATTTCGTCGAGGACAATGGCGAGTCGCTTGCCGACACTTTTCTCGGTGAGATTGGCAAAGACCTTGCCGCCGTGGCCGGTGAGATCCAAACTGACATACGGTTCATTAAAGGTGCCGCCAATGCGGACTTGAGCGTTTTTCACCATCTCACCGGTCATCAGCACCGGGTTTTCCAGGAGGATCGGTATTTTTGATTCCCTTTTGGTCTGATTGTCGACTATTTTTTCGAAATAAATTTCTGTGCCTTGGGGGAGTCTGCTTTGTACGGCCAGGTTCAGCTGTTTTCGGCTCTCGCCTTCGCGCCACTGGCCGGCCTTGATAACCTCGCCAACCATCTGTGCTACATTGAGACCTGGCGCATCCGCAACCATTTTAAATTCAAGTTGTGCGGTC
>CAITZN010000425.1 GCA_903896915.1 uncultured bacterium | reverse complement strand
GCGTTGTTGTCTGAGGCAATGATGGCGTCGAATTTGACGTTTTTATAGAGGTGCTGGTACATTTCCACCAGGTGCTGGGACATGATTGCGGCTGTTTGCCGCTTGGTGTTCATGTACTCGATGAAAATTTCAACCTTGGGATATTGAGCCGCCAAAGTTTGGGAGAGTCCCTCCTGAATCATATCCGTCCACAGATACCCCTGGTGGTAGGAATGGAGCACCAGCACTTTCGGCCCGCCATTGGCCGTTGCGCTTGTTGGGATGCAGCAGAGCACCAGCCCAAGAAGGACAACCATTGGTAAAAGCATATTGAGCAGCGGCTGAAGAGCAAGGCGAATCCGCGCAGCAGGCAGGCAGTCCTGGGTAGCGCGAAATAGAGTCTTCATGGCGAATCTCCCCTTTTTAAAACTAAAGGCTATTAGAAATCTACTTCTGCTTACCAGTGCGGAACTGGCTTTTGCTTCAGGACGATATCGGTAAAAGTGAGTATTTTTCCACTCCTAAAATTGTATCAGAGTTCTAATTCTAGACAAAGGTGTTTGTTGCGTGGCAGTTTTGGGGGGCATTTAATCCGATTTTTACCAAGGAAAATATGGGGTGAGCCGGATTTGTTCTGTATGGCATCACCAGTCTTTCCCTTGCAGTTGGTGATCATGTCGCTTGACGATGTTATCCTGGCGCGATAATCATATTACTATGAACAAGTCCTTGAAATGCATAGAGGCCAAAGAGCATTTTCATAATCGTCTTCCAATCTGCAATTGCCCGACGATATGGAAGGGTCACTCAACTCGCTTGAGGACAGGCTGGAACAAGAAGCCCAATACCTCTCGCCGTTCGCATAAATTTCTGACTCAGACACCTTATGGGATGGAAAACATCTAGCTGTTGGTTTTTTCAGGTTGGTATCCAATTTATTCAACTGACCCCTCAGGAAATCTTGTGAAAAAAACGTATCTCCTTATCATTCCGGTCGTGGCTCTGGGCCTCTTTTTTGGCTATCGCTATCTGACCCGGGAAAAGCCGATCAAGGTGACCGTGCAAGCGGTTGAAAGCGGAGCAGTAGAAGCCACGGTGGCCAACACCCGCGCCGGTTCGGTCAAGGCTCGGCATCGGGCTAATCTCACCCCACCCATTGGTGGCCAGATTGCCACCCTCAATGTCCGCAAAGCCGATACGGTTAAGGCGGGGCAGGTGCTGCTGACCCTGTGGAATAAAGACCTGCAGGCGCAACTGCATCTGGCCCGAAGCGAGGCAGTGGCAGTCGCCGCCATGGGCAGGGAAACCTGTCTGATGGCCGATCTTGCTTCGCGGCAGGCCGGACGTCAGGGCGAACTCCGACAGAGCCGTGCTACTTCGGAGGCTAAATTTGATGACGCTATGGCTGCTTCTCAGGCAAAAAAAGCTGCCTGCGAGGCAGCCGTAGCGCAGAGTGCCGTCAGTCAAGCCAAGGTGGATGCGGCCAGCGCCATGGTTGAGCGGACAATTCTTATCGCTCCTTTTGACGGCATCGTAGCCGCGGTCAACGGTGAAGTCGGCGAATACCTCACGCCCTCACCGCCGGGCATTGCCACCCTGCCAGCGGTAGACCTGATCAATATGGAAACGCTCTATGTTGCCGCTCCCATCGACGAGATCGACGCTGCCCAGATCCGGCCGGGAATGGCAACCAGAATCACTCTGGACGCCTTTCCCAAACAGAGTTTCAAGGGCCGGGTGCGCACCATCGCCCCCTATGTCCTCGAACAGGCAAAGCAGGCCCGCACCGTCGAGATCGAGGCTGATTTCATGGAGTCTTCCGCTCCCGGTAATCTCCTTGCAGGATACAGCGCCGATGTCGAGATTATCCTCGATGCCCGACCTGAGGTTTTGCGGATACCCACTGAGGCGGTATTGAAGGATGGTTTCGTCTATCTCCTCCGCTCCGAAAAAAACCGGTTGGAACGCCGCCCGATCAAGACGGGTCTCGCCAACTGGAAGTTCACCGAAGTCAGCTCAGAGCTTGCCTTGGGCGACCGGGTGGTGACCTCCATCGACCGACAGGGCTTGAAGGACGGGGTGCTGGTGCAGATAGAGAGCAGCACGGAACCAATGGTAAAGAAATGATCGAGCTGCGCGAAGTCAGCCGCATCTTTACCGTCGGCGGTCAAGAGGTCCGGGCTATGGACAAGGTGTCGCTGACGATTAACCCCGGCGAATACCTGTCAATCATGGGCCCGTCGGGATCGGGCAAGTCGACCCTGCTCAACACACTGGGTCTGCTTGATACCCCTAACAGCGGCACGTATCTCCTTGACGGCCAGAATGTCACTAGTCTCAGCGACACCCAGCTGGCGGCGACCCGCAGCCGCAAGATCGGATTTATCTTTCAGTTTTTCCACCTCATCCCGCGCCTGACTGCCCAGCAGAACATTGAGATGCCCCTGCTCCTTGCCGGAACACCCCGCAAGGAACGAATGGAACGCAGTAGTCGCCTGATCGAGGCCTTCGGACTCGGCGACCGCCGACACCATCGCCCGGACGAACTCTCCGGCGGTCAAAGGCAACGAGTGGCTATCGCCCGGGCGGTAATCAATGAGCCAGCTGTGCTGCTTGCCGATGAGCCTACCGGCAACCTCGATCGTACCGCCGGGGCGGAAATTATCGAGTTGGTGGAAAATTTGAACAAGAATGGCCTGACCCTGGTGGTGGTCACCCATGACCCGGAGATCGGCGAGCGGGCACGGCGTCACGTCCGGGTGGTGGACGGCCGGATAGCCAGCGACACCCTGCGAGGTTGAGTTGTGCGGCCCCTGGATGCCATCGGCTTCGCCCTGACCAGTCTCGGCAGCAACCGGGTGCGCACCGCGCTGATGCTCCTGGCCATGAGTATCGGCGTGGCGGCGGTGGTGCTGTTAACCGGCATCGGTAACGGGGCCCGGCTCTACATCGTCGATCAGTTTTCCTCACTGGGCACCAATCTGGTGATAGTCATTCCGGGACGCACCGAGACCGCCTCAAATACCGCTGCCACCCTGATTGGCGAGACGCCACGCGACCTGACGCTCAATGATGCCAGAGCGCTGGAACGTGGTGACATGGTGCGACGGATGGCACCGCTCAACATCGGCGAGTTGAACGTCAAACGGCGTGGCAAGGAGCGGCAGGTTCCGGTGCTCGGCTCAACCGCAGCCCTGCTCGAGATCCATCACCTCCATCTGGAACGGGGCACCTTTCTACCCGAAGAGGATATGGAGATTGCCCGTCCGGTCTGTGTGCTCGGGGCCAAGGTCTATCGGGAACTGTTCGGGCAGGAGAACGCGTTGGGGGAAATGGTCAAGCTCGGCGGTTTCCGGTGCCGGGTGATCGGAATACTTGCCACCGAGGGGCGCTCGCTCGGGTTTGATACCGAAGAGCTGGTGGTTGTGCCGGTAGCCTTTGCCCAGATGCTGCTCAACACCAGCGGCCTCTTTCGCATCCTGGTCGAAGCCAAGGACTTAGGCGGCCTCGACCGTTTGAAGAAACATATCGCGACCACCATCGCCAAGCGGCACTACGGCGAGGAGGACGTCACCATTATCACTCAGGATTCGGTGCTGGCCACCTTCGACAAGATTTTCAAGGTCCTGACGTTCACCGTGGCCGGGATAGCCGGGATCAGTCTGGTGGTCGCTGGTATCCTGATTATGAATGTGATGTTGATGGCCGTGGCCCAGCGCACCGCTGAGATCGGCCTGTGCAAGGCTCTGGGTGCAGGGCAGTTGCAGATTATGGCACTCCTGGTGACCGAGGCCCTGCTGCTCTCAACCATTGGCGGGCTGCTTGGACTGTTGCTCGGTTTTGCCGGGTCCTGGGCGGCCGTCCAGGTGTATCCGACTCTGCAGACCACTCCGCCGCTTTGGGCCATTGTCGCCGCCATGGGCACGGCTTTGTTGACCGGTTTTATTTCCTCCCTGCTGCCTGCCCGCCGGGCGGCGCGGCTTGATCCGATCCAGGCCCTGGCCCGGCACTGATAGCCATGGATATCCTCGATCAGGTCCAGTTCATCACCACCTCCATCCGGGCCAAACGGCTCCATTCCTTCCTCACTGGCTTGGGCATTGCGGTGGGTATTGCCGCGGTCATCCTGCTCACCTCCATGGGCGAGGGGCTGCAACGTTTTGTCGTTGCCGAGTTTACCCAGTTTGGCACCAATCTGATCGCCATCAATCCGGGCAAGGTCACCACTATGGGCACATCGCTTGGGGTGATCGGTTCGGAGCGGCTGCTCACTTTGGAAGACTGTGACGCCCTGCGTCAGATTCCGCGGGTGGAGGCAGCTGTGCCCATGGTGCAGGGCAATGTCGAGGTCAAGGCGAACGGCCGCACCCGGAGGATCACGATCTACGGGGTCGGTCCGGACATGGACCGCGCTTTTCGCCTGCAGGTGAAGAGCGGTCGCTTTTTGCCGGCCGACGATGCCCGTACCGCCCGGCCCTTTGTGGTGTTGGGTCACAAGACCCGGCAGGAGCTTTTTCCGGGCCAAAATCCGCTTGGCGAGCGCATCCAGATCGGCAATGTTCCCGGCCGAGTGATCGGGGTGATG